>CALVGY010000020.1 GCA_944327215.1 Candidatus Gastranaerophilales bacterium
TAGTTCCTTGCAACTTTCATTTGATCAGCCGAAATCACATGACGAAACCCGACCTTTATCCCCCTAAAATGAGCTAAATCAACAAATGCCTTTAACTGTTGTTCAGGTGAAATTTTATCAACAATTGAATAATCAATAATATTATCACTATAGCTTGTGTTCAAACGCAAACCATATATAGAATTTTCTTCAAACGGTCCCTTTTCATAAGCATCACCGTATATATTCGGCCAAATTTGAGATAAGATAATACAATTTGCAAAACTTTTTGCAGACGGAGGAATAGCAGGCAATAACTTGATACAACTTAAAATCCCGCTGCAAGTACAACCGTTATCCATAGTTGCAATCGCTCTGTCATTAAGTTCAATGTAATTTGCAAACCTTCCCCAATTATCGCCATAAGCAGGTGTTTCTATCGCTTTTGGGAAACTTTTATAAAATATATTCCCCTCTGAAAGAGTCAGAATAATTTCTATTGCCTTTTTAACAGATAACTTTAACAAATCTGCAGGAACAATATTGCCTAGCCAACGCTTGTTATATGCTCTATCCAAGCCATGAAATGCAATATAATTTGAATATTTATCAGGCTCAAAGTTTGTATTTTCACCTAAAGCTTTTAGCAACTTATTAACACAATTATGTTGATCCATAACATAATCACTTATAATAAAATTAAAAACAAAATACATTCCCTAAAATATTAATTATAAAATCTATAAATCGCCGTAAGTTTTTAAAGGAATTATTCTTTACATCGCTTAAAAATAAAATTTTTATTAACAAAAGTTTATAAATATATTTTTAGTGATAAAATTTAATTAAGAAAGAGAGGTAATATTATGATTAACGAAAAACTGGAAAAAGCATTTAACGTACAAATTAATAAAGAATTTTATTCAGAATATTTATATCTTTCAATGCAAGCATATTTTGAAAGATTAAACCTTGCAGGTTTTGTAAACTGGATGTCAGTACAAGTTCAAGAAGAACGTGCTCATGCAATGGGTATGTTTGATTATTTGAACCAAAGAGGCGGGAATGTAGAACTTGAAGCTATCGCAAAACCTCAAACTGATTGGAAATCACCACTTGATGTATTTGAAGAAGTTCTTAAACACGAAGAATATGTAACTTCTTCAATCAATGAATTAATGGACGTTGCAGAAGAAACTAAAGACCGTGCAGCAATGTCATTCTTGAACTGGTACTTGAAAGAACAAGTTGAAGAAGAAGACAATGTTGGAAACGTTCTTGCTACATTAAGACTTATCGGAGATGACAAAAAAGCTTTATTAATGCTTGATAAAGATTTAGCTACAAGAACATTTGTACAACCGGTTATAGGATAAAAGATAGCAAGGCAAAAGGGTAAGACGCTTCTTATCCAATTGTTTTCAGCGTTTTTTAATTATGCTTACATATCAAAAAGTTGAAAAACAAAATATTGAAGAATTGGCAAGTTTGGCATCATCCATTTGGCATGAATACTGGACTTGCCTTCTTTCTCCAGAACAAATTGATTATATGGTCAAAAATTTTCAATCCGCTCACGCCATGAAAAATCAAATCGAAAACGAAAATTACACATATTATTTTATTATCCAAAATGGTCAAAAAGCAGGATATTTTGGGATTTCAGACAAAAAAGATTACCTGTTTTTGTCAAAACTTTATATTAAAAAAGATTTTAGACATAAAGGAATTGGCACACAAGCATTTGAAGAAATAAAAAGACTTGCAAACGGCAAAAAAGTTCAACTAACAGTGAACAAACAGAACATAAACTCAATTAATGCCTATAAAAAATGGGGATTTAAAACAATAGATGCAGTTGTAACCGATATCGGCTCAGGTTTTGTAATGGACGATTACATAATGGAAGCGTAGTCATCTATCGTTATTGCATGCAAATCCGAAGCAATCAAGCTAGTTAAATTTTTCACATATCAATTTAAAATAATTTAAATTATTAATTTGTATCATCGCAAATCTCAAAATATAAAATTAATACCCATAAAAGATTAAAAAATTCACCTGAAACATAAGAATATTTTTCCAAACATTCACATTCATTATATTTGACCGAGTCTAAAAATAAAGAATTTAAACTATACATTTTTTGTACAGCTTTTTTAGCTCCTTCAAAAGATGGTTTTTCTTCTTTTATCCACATTACAATCTCCAACTTAGTTTATAAACTTATTATAAACTCTTTGCAATTGAAATATACGTTTTATTTTTATAAAATTTACATAGGTTTACAAATTATTTGCAAGAGGTTAATAAATGGTTATAAAAAAAGAAAATCACCGATTTGTCATAATAATACCCAAAGAAACATTTGATAAATTTAAAATATTAGCAGAAAAAGAAAAACGCTCAGCGAGTAATTTAGCAGCAAAAATGATTGAGGATTATGTAAAAAATAATGACAAAATGTAAGCCCCTGTAAAATACAGAGGCTGTTTTTTGTATAAGAAGGTGTGTAGAAAAGATTGTATTTATAAACATTCAATTATTTTTTTTGTTATTCCTATAACCAATACCCGCCCTATAACCAGATATAAAATACATAAAAGGTAATGCAGGCTCAATCCATTTAAAACCTGATAAAATTCCTGCAGTTGCTATATCATCAGCGTGTAGTGCAATATCCAAAGCTTCAGGTTTTCGCTCATTATATAATCCTTTTTTATCCTTTTTTTCGTCAAATAACGGATTAATACAATGTTTGCTCACAAAATTTGCAATATAACTTCCGCCAATAATCCCTGTTACAACAATTCCTGCAAGTATTACAGCTAATTTTTTCATAGGAGTTAGCGGTTTAATTTTTTTAGTTTTTTCTAATTTCTCAGAAAGAAAAAGGGCACTACCGGCACCTACATTACATAGAAATATATTTGCAAGATACTGGTATAAGCCCTCTTTGGCCTTGTTGGCCGTTGATTTTCTAGTGCTCGAATGTGTAGTTTTATCTGCTATAATACCACCTGTCACACCACCGACTACAGGTATAAGACCTAAAAGAGACAATCTCTTTATTTCTGAAAAAATCTCCTTTGAATTTAGATTTTTCTTTTCAGGTAAAATTACACTAAAAAGTTCTTTTTTCGCAGGAGATTCAGGAAGTTTATTGATTAACAAATCAATTTGTTTTGGAGATAATTCTTTCAATTTCGCAGTACGCAAAACCATTAAGATTTTTTCATCTTTAATCTTTGTTTTCTTAATAAATCCCTCAACAGCCTCTGAGTGAGCTTTTTGCAATTCAGAAAAATGCACTCTTTCCATTAACCCGTTAAAAATCTTTTTACCGCCTATTTTTAATCCTCTTGTTCCCAGTAATGATGCGACAATTGTACTTGAGATTACAATTGCGTTCTGAACAAATTTTTGTTTAGTATGTTTTTTATCTTTTCTGGCAGCACGGAAAGAATCTACAACCCCATATGACAAACCCGCTCCTACTAAAAAGGTTGGCATATTTCTATCCAATTTATTTAATATCATAGGTTGGTCAATATATTTGCCAATTGTTGATAATTTCATTTCTTCCTCAATTGTTAGGCTAGACTAACTTTATATTAAAAAAATATTTTTGTCAACACTAAATATATTTTCATTAGATTAGTAAAGATTTTTTATTTGAGATTTAAGCTCAGATTTTACATAATCTTTTAACTTAACCATATTTTTAAAAATCTCATCCGGCACAATATGTTCCATTTTACAAGCAATTTCAACTGCATCTTTTTGGTTGGCGCCAAGTACTTCAACAAAAAATTCTGCAAGATTTTCATGTTTTTCTAAAATTTTTTTTGCAATATTTTCTCCTTCTTTTGTAAGCGTAATTGGAGAATAAGGAGAGTAATTTACTAATTTTTTTTCGCTCAAAACATTCAATGCTCCTGTGACAGAAGCCTTTCTCACTTGCAATGCACCTGCTATTGCCGTTACTTTTGCCTGTCCGAAACGCAAAACTTGGCTATAAATTTCTTCAATATAATCTTCCAAACTTACTGAGAGTTTCTCCATATTAAAAGCTCCTGACAATTTTGATTATTTCAGAAGGGCTATCAATAATAAAATCAGCACCTTTTAAATAATCTTTTGAGCGAAATCCCCAGCTAACACCAATACATTTTAAGCCTGCATTTTTAGCTGTTTCAACATCAACATCGGAATCACCTGCATATATTGTTGAAGCCTTATCAGAACCTAAAATTCGCATAGCTTTTAAGACACCGTCAGGTGCCGGTTTCTTAGGAACATCATCAGCTTGACCGATTGCAACATCTATTAAATCGCCAAAATATTTTTTACATAATTCTTTCACTGCAGAGTCAAATTTATTAGACACCACGCCTATTTTCAGGTTTTCATTGTGCAATTCTTCCAGTATCTTTAAGATACCATTGTAGGGTTGAGTGTGATTGCACATATTTTCCGAATAATTTTTCTTGAAAATTGCCAAACATTCTTCAACATTTTTGCAATCTGACGGAACCGCCCGTTCGATAAGCTTTCTAACTCCGTTACCCACAAAACATCTGACCTCTTCAAGCGTACGCTGCGGGTAATGAAACTGACATAAGGCGTAATTTGTACTCTCTTTCAAGTCCTCTAAAGTATTTAATAGCGTTCCGTCCAAATCAAATATAATACTTTTTATCATAAAATGATTTTAGCACAGAAAAAGAGAACTTAAAGTCATTTTCATTTTTTCAGTTTGATAATTTTAATTAAAAAAATCGTAGAAATTATAGAATTGAAGCGGATATTTTTTTGTTAAATTTTCCAAAAATTCTATATATTCTTTTTCAAGTTCTACTAATCTTTCGCGACGTTTCCCAATTTTTTCAAATTTTTTCAAATGAATTGAATATTTACCATCTTTTTCTTTTGCACAAACTATAAAATAAATAGGGACATCCATTGCTAGAGCAAAGCGAAAAGCTCCTTGCGGGAAATTTGCCTTATTACCCAAAAAATCTGCGTTAAAAACAGCTTCTGAATTATGGGCAGAAACTCTATCTCCAGCAATAAAAATTATTTCACCCGTATCTAATTTTTCTTTTATTTCCATCGAAGTTGTTAGGTCTATATTTTCAACAGGATAAACATTTATCGGATCATCCGAGGTTATACTTGAGAGAAAATTTTTAAATATCTTACATTGATTAACTTCCAAAAACATATTGACTTTTATCCAATCAATTTCTGTTCCTGATTTAAAAAACGAACGCATCGCATTTATATTTCCTAAATGAGAACACAAAAAGCAAACTCCGTGTTTTTTGTTAAAATCGTTAAACAAAGTCTGTTTGTCATCTTCGTTTGCAAAATAAATATTTTTTACCCCAAACCTATCGGTATACATTTCCATTGTATCAATAAGCATATAAGAATAACTCAAAAAATGTTTAAATGATTGAACTAAACTTCCCTTACCTGTGGCAATTTCAAGATATTTTGAAGAACATTTTCTTATTTTTGGAGCGTTTAAAAATGCGATTAAAGTTACAAAAAATACGATAAATTTTACAGGTTTTTTCCCTGCAATTTTGTAAATAATCCACAAAAGCATCAACCTTTTGCGACCTGCTGCCTGTTCTTTTACTTCGTACCACTTTAAACTCATTTAAAAATCACCTTTTTACTTTAAATTATTTTTTTTATAATGCCAAAAACTTATTTTTAGGCATTTATTTCTAACAGGGTATAATCATGAATCCCTATATCTTCATGTTTTTTATGAAGTTTAAGGCCTGCTTTTTCCACCAATTCAAGCATCCTTTTTTCACTGTACATTTTACTTTTTCCATTTGCCATACAAGTAAAATATAATGAAATATGTACAAGTGAATATCTTGCCCCGTCAAAAAACTGCTTGTCAGTAAACGGTTCTAATATAAATATTTTTGTATCACTTGTCATAGATTTTTTTATATTCGTCAAAATATGAATAATTTGTTCTTCTGAAAAACAATCCAAAAATTGGCTCATAAAAACAGCCCCAGAAATTTTTGGCATATCAGAGTTCAAAACATCTACTCCATGGAATTTTAATCTTTCATTATGCAGATGTTTTTTTGCTTCATCTATATTCTCAGGCAAATCAACCATATTTACGATACAATCCTTGTCAAATTCAAGACAAGCTCTCTCAAATTTGCCTATATTTCCTCCGATATCAAAAATTTGGTTTGGCTTGTTTTCAAAAATAATTTTCAAAACCTCTTCAAAGCACCTGTCAGAATAAAAATGGTCAAATCCAAACCAACTTTTCTTCATTTCATCAGGCAAAAATTGCAAGGCATTATAAATTGTTTCATAATCACCAATAAATTTTCGACAACCCAAAGGTTCTGCAGCTTCAAACGAATTGGCAAGCTCTGATGCACCGAGATAACATACATCTTTTACAAAATTAAAATTAACTTTAGTCATTTCATTTTTCAAAAATGCAGATGCAACAAGAGAATTTACAAAACGATCACCGCTTTTCAAAACAATCCCACAGCAACAGCCAACTTCTAATAAAGTTTCTGCTGTATATTTTGAAACATTACAATTGTCAATAATTTCTTCAACAGTTGATGGATTTTCTTCCAAAAATTCTAAAATCCCAAACTTTAACATCGCATTAACTGCCTGAAACGTCATAGGTGCAAATGCTATTTTTTGAGCATCTGCTAATGCTTTTACCTGCGGAGATATATGCCTTTTTAATCGTCTGTATTTCATATTGCCTCATTTATCAATTAATTATCAGATTTTATGTCTGAATTCATTAAAATTTTATTCTCTCTACTTATCAATATTACACTAAAAATATATGAACTTAAAAGCCCAATTGCAAGTACTGTTCCCAATGCACTAACCAGTTTAAATCCGGCAAAAGCCAACAAAGTGAATGAAAATACACTGGTCATACAAGACATAAAAACAGCATCTTCATAATTTTTGGCTCCGGCATATCGCAAAACAGAATAATCAAGTCCAAAACCGATTATCAAAAATATTGCAAGTATATGGAAAAAGTTAACAGGGCATTTGAAAATTCCAAGTATCGCAAAAACAAATATTACGGCACATATCGACGGAGAAATTATTTTAACAGCCGCTTTGTAATCATAAATTTTAGCTAACAAAAGATATAAAAGCACAAAAATCGGTAATAATAATCCTAAACAAATAAGTCTGCATTTTCTGATTTGTGATGAAATATCTTTTTGGAAATTAATCGCTTTAATACCATCTATCTCGCCGCCTTTATATTCATAAGCAATTACAATAGAAGTATTTTTATCTATTAGGAAATTATTTTTCAAAAATGCAAAGTCATCTCCAACACTTAAAAATCCGTTGCCAAAGCTTTGAGTAATCAATTTTTGTCTTTGTGCAGGCGGTAAAAATTCACCATATTCATTAAGTTTATCTTTATACAACTGTTTTATCAAAACTTGATTTTCTCTCTGGCGTTTTTCAGACGGCACATATTTACTCAAAGATTGAAAACTTATATTTTCCTTAGTTAATTTATCTGTGATTACTTCTTCTCTTTGCAAAATATCTTCTAAATTGTCACCCTTTACAACAAAAATTGATATATCACCGCCCGATTTGACAAGTTCGCCAAACAATTTTTCTGAATTTATCAAAAATTTTGGCGGTACATACATATTTTTTATATTGTCATCAAATGTTGTACGAAAAACAATAAAAGCTAAAATTATCAACAAAATTAAGGGAACAACAACCTTGCCATATTTTACAAACCAATGAGAACGTACAAAATCCCAATTAATCTGTAATTTATCCTGCAATTGTCGCAAACCATTCAATCTTTTTGCTTGCTCGGGGCTAAATTTCCAAGATATTAAAGGATAAAACAAGATAACGATTAAATATACCGTTGTCAAACCTGTAATTGTAAAAACAGAAATTTGTTTTAACAATATAAAATTTGCAAATAACAAGACAACAAAAGCACTAACTGTTGTAACAAGGCTGACTGTCAAACTCTTGAAAATCTCTTTAACAGTATCTTGCCCCTCATCAGATACAAAATAATGCAGAGAATAATCTACACATATACCAATTAAAGTGGTAGAAAAAACAAATGTTAAAATATGAATACTTTTAAATATCAAAGACGTAACCGCATAGCCTGTAAAAATTCCCGTTAATATACTCAAAGAAATAAAAATTAAAGGTTTTAACGATCTGAAATACCACAACAAAAGCCCAATTACAAATATCACTGATAATATACATATCAAATTAATTTCAAACATTGAACGGCTGCTTGCGTAATAAGAATGTACCGGTGCGCCTGTAAGATATATTTCTGTCCCGTCTTTTGAAAGCTCTTTTTGAACTTCAACCAATGTTTTTATTTCATCATTCAGTACAGTTGGAGATAAAGCAAGGTCATTATTTACAGTCAGCATTACCAAACTGTAATATTTCCCGTTATATTCAAACGGTGTAAAATCAGAAATACTTCCGTTTCCCGACAAATTCATCACAAAATCCGTCAATAATAAAAACGGATCTTCCTCAATAGAACCGATTGGCTGCATTATCGGATTATATAAAGCTTCCAGAGAATTTTGTTCAACTTTTTCATACTGCTTATTTTTCAATAAATTGTAAGTTTTGGCAGACAAAAGATTGTTATGATATTTTTCGTAATCAGTTATAATCCCGACAATATCTGCATTTGTTGTATGAATTTTGTCTTTATCGACTTTACTATAAAATTTTTGAGAAATCTCTTGTGACTTTTCAGGAGAATCGCTTTCAACGATGACATTTATTTTGGCAGAAAATCTCGTACTTAAATCAACAAGAACATTTTCATTTTGAGAAAAAAGAGCTTTTAAAATATTAGTTTCTGTTTGCGCAGGTTTTATCACACTCAAAAATCCAAGTACCAAAAGTACTATGATAAAACATATTCTTAAAATATTAACTAATTTGCTATGCATTGTTGAAAAGATATTTCTGTTGTTCCGTTTTTGATTGTGGATATTTTTATAAATTTGATATCCGATTTGCCTTTGATTATTATATCATGAAGTTGAGAGTAAGCTGCAGTGCCTTTTTTAGGCTTTAAACCTACAGTCCATAAGTCATTACCTTTGGAAAAATAAAGGTTAAAATTTTTATCCAAATATGCAAAATTCTTATTAGATATAGCTTTCATTATATCATTGATTTGTTTATTTTTTGAAGATGTGTAAGATACAGTAGATTTTATCGGATAAAGAGTTTCAAATATAGCGCCTTTGTCTTTTACAAATTGGAAATTCCCTCCGGATTTTAAAATTGCCGAATCAAGATGTTTTTCTTGCGTAAATTTGCAAGATACATTTTTCAATACAGGCATATTATTTGCAATTTCTTTACTTGAAGACGGGTGATTAAAAACTATCTCCGATGCAAAACATACATTTACAAAACACAAAATAACTATTAAACTTAACCAAAATCTATTCATATTTCTCCAACTTTTCAACAAATTTTTTCGGCGCACTGTATAAACTTTCACCTGTTTTTAGATCTACACAAATCTGCATACTCTTTGCCTTAAAGATAAGCTCATTTGAGATTTTATCATAAATCGAATACTTTATAATCAAAGCAGGTTCATATTCCACAAGAGTTGTAACCACTTTTAATTCCTGCAAAAATTTTGCAGATTTTACAAATTTCAAATCCATCGTTGCAATAGGATATGCAATTCCCTCATTCATCATATCCGTATATGTATAGCCAATTTTGGATAACATATCGCATCTTGATTCTTCCAAATATTTAATATAATTTCCGTGCCAAACAACATTCATCGGATCAAGATCGTAAAACGGAACTTTTATATACATTTCTGTTGAAATATTTTTCATAGACATATTATAAAACAAAAGTTCCTGAAGAAAAAACTTTATCGTCTTTAAAATATTTAAAATCTACCGAACTTTCTTTTCTTTCAAGGGACATACAGACCTGCATTTCAGGTTTTATTATTGACGAAAACTTCACTTTTTTTACTTTTTGCACTGCAAAATCTAGATTAAACACATCTTTTATATATTCTTTTGCAAAAAATAATTGTACAACCCCTGGCAAAATCGGGAAATCCGTAAAATGCCCTTTAAAGAAGTTGCTGTTTTGGGGGAAGACAAAACAAAACTGTGCAATATTGTTATTTAGAGAATAATCAATAATGTTTGGATAAGTTACATTTGTATCAAAAATTTCTCTAATTCTTTTGCCATCAACTTTACCTGAATTATTTATCGGTAAATCATATAAAAATCTCCATCTTTTGCAACGGATAACTTCGCCAAAACAATTGAATTTTGCAAATATTTTTAATTCTTTTAGTAACTCAGACTTGCCCTTGTCTTTCAAAAATTTTCGTCCCTCAGAATTTAAAACCACCGTCGCACAAAGCTTGTCATCAATATTTAAACAATACGCTTTTTCAATTAAATTATTTGATTTCAAATTATTTTCTATAAAATCAAGTGACACTCGTTTTTCTTGAATTTTTACAATTCTGTCCTTTCTGCCTTTGACCCTAAACCCGTCATTATAAAATTCTAAATCATCACCCAAAACAAATTCAGGTTCTGAAAAATATTCGGATTTTACAACTACATCACCGTTTCTTTGTTCAAATTGTACGTTATCAAAAGGTTTTAGCAAATCTTTATAAGACTTTCGATATGCCATAACTCCTGTTTCACTTGAGCCGTAAACATCTGTTACAGGACACATCTTCTCAAAATATTCAAACACATCATCACTCAAATGAGCTCCTGCTGTGATTATCATAATCGGCTTATATTTGAATGTGAATTTGTATTTCGCAAGCTTTTCCAAAAACGATGGAGTTGTGACAAAAATATATTTCCCGTAATCTTTCAAATCTTCAGGATAAAAAACTCTTTCAGGCTCAACTTTGCACCCTGCAACTTTTGGCAGCATAACATTGAAAGTTGTTCCAAACATATGTTCAGGGCTTACGGTTGATACAATTGTCGTGTCTTTTGAAACGTTAAAAAAATCTGCCATATCCTGAGCTTCTGCAACAAGATTTTCATAATCTTTTTTAACAATCTTAGGCTCTCCTGTAGAACCTGATGTTTGAAAAATAAAAGTTTTTTTACCTTCTGTACTAATTATTCTATCCTCTGTCATATTTGGCTCGCATAATAATTCTTACAATATATTCTACCCCGAACATTACGCCTAAAGCAATATATGAAATACAAGCATTATACAAAGCCCAAATCTTATCTGACATAAAAACGGTAGCTATTGATATCATCAAATTTACAAACAAAAATACACACCATACATAAGTGAGTCTTCTTGTATATTTTTTTGTAAAATCACTTAATTCCTTACCTTCCATCTTTCTTGCAAATTTTTGGATAATTGTTTCTTTGCAAAAAATAGAAGAAAAAAACACACAAAAAATAAAACTGTTTACTATAACAGGATAAAATTTCAAAACATACACTTTACTAAAATGGAAAAGTAAAACAATACATAAAGTTCCAGCAAACGGCAACAATGATTTTATTCTTTTTATGTAAACATTTTGCCTTCCTGACATCTTGCCTTCCATTCTGAAAGCTTACAACAATTTTTCAATAGCAGATACAACATCAGCAATTGTTTTAATCTGCTTAAAATTTTCAGGCGGAATTTTTTGTCCTGTAAATTCTTGTAATTTTACTGCCAAATCAACCGCATCAATGCTGTCAAGCTCCAAATCTTCAAAAAGATTTGCATCCAATACAAGTTTTTCAGGCTCAATTTCAAAATCATCAGCCAAGATATTTTTTAATTTATCAAAAATTTCATCTCTTGTATATTTTGCCACAATACAAATCCTTAATTTTCTTTAGAATTCTGACAACTTCTGACATAATCAGCTATAGTCTTAACAGAATAAAAATGTTTTTTATTTTCTTCTTTGTTTTCACTCAAATCAATTTGGTATTTTTTCTTTAAAGCCATACCAAGCTCTAAAGCGTCAATACTGTCAAGTCCAAGTCCGCTGATAAATAAAGGGTCGTCATCTTTAATATCATCGACAGTTATATCCTCTAATTCAAGGGACTCAATGATTAGAGTTTTAATTTCATTTTCCAAGCTCATCTTAATTCACCTAATAATATATATAACTTAATTAGCGAGTAAAGTCAAATTCATAATTAACCTATGTAGTAATTTAGATTAAATCTCACTCAAATCGTCACTCTAAGGCTGTTTCATATCAGTACTCGCCCTTTGTCACTCTGAACTTGTTTCAGAGTCTCAGGCAATTTTGAGGTTCCGAAATCAATTCATTATGACAGGAATTTTTATACTTTCGTCATCCTAAACTTGTTTCAGGATCTCACGCAATTTCGAGATTCTGAAATCAATTCATTATGACAGGGATTTTTATACTTTAGTCATCCTGAACTTGTTTCAGGATCTCACGCAATTTCGAGATTCTGAAATCAATTCATTATGACAGGGATTTTTATACTTTAGTCATCCTGAACTTGTTTCAGGATCTCACGTAACTTTGATATTCCGAAACAAGTTCACAATGACAAGAAATTTCATATTATATTTTTATTTTGAATAAAGTCATTTTTGATTTTTTCAGAAATAGCTTTTCTCAGCTTTATTTCTGAATCTTCATCAAAATCTGACAATTTTATCGGTTCAAGCTGATTTATTTTATATGTAATCAATCTATCTGACGCATAATATATAGGTTTACCTTTTTGCAAAAACGGATAATCACATTTTATAATTACAGGTATAATATCTGCCCCTGAATCTATCTGCAACGCTGCTGCACCTTTGTGGATTTTTATATCTTCGCCCTCAATTGTTCTTGTGCCTGTCGGAAAAATTATAATATTATAACCATCATCCAAAACTTCTTTAGAAATCTTTTTGAATTCATCTAATTCAACATTATTCGGAATATAAACATTTTTTATAATATTTTTTAAAAATATATTATTTAAAAGTTCTTTTTTAGCCAAGCACAAAGAATTGTCATAAAGCCCGATAAGTATCATAATATCTATAAATGTCGGGTGAGTTGCAACAATAATTTTTCCTCTTACCTGCTCAACATTGTTTAATTCTATCCTGATAAGCCCAAGCCATACAAAAAGATGGGTATAAAAATACCAAAGCTTATGTATCAATCTTGAGAAACTCTCGCGTCTTTTTTGCTCTTTAATAAAAATTCTTCCAACTGGCAAAATAACAGTTCCCAAAAATAAAGAACAAATTCCAAAAACAGCAAATAATATGACAACCAAAACCCCGCGAAGAAACTTAATCATTAACCCTCTCCATAATATAAAGAGGACAAATATAACGTCCGCCATCTATAAATTCTGAAAAATTATTTGGGGTCAAATGTTTTTCATTCGGAACAATTCTAACCTTTTCGCCTTCTTCATAATCTATTAACATAGAAATACTTTCGTATCTGTCAACAGATTCCGCGTAACAAAAAAGAACTTTTTCCCTCTCCAACACAGCGTCCAAAAGTCCCGCAGAAAAACTTTCTTCCCCCGCAGCGATTGAATTATACGAAGAATGCATATTATTGATTAATGAAAAAAGCCCTATTGTTGAATTATGTACAGAAAAACTAAACCCGGCAGGAGAAATTTCATTATCTTCATGCTCTTGCTTAATCAATTTTACAACACGTTCCAATTCCCCGTAACGAGATGCATAAACCAATTTTACATCTTCATTTTCATAACATTTTAAAATAGTGCTTAATGCAATCTTTCCAACCGGTGATAATTTTCTGCGCATCATCATTGGAATTTGTGACAGCTCAATATTTTCACCAGTCGAATGGGAAATCTTTTTTATATAAAATTCCAACGTATTCATGGTAACATATTATCATGAATGGAATTTTTATTACAGATGCAAGCGCTATTTTTGCTGAACGCTTAACAGCTGATAACAAAATAGTTAAAGGAAGCACTTTTTATTTTGGAAAAGTCGAAAAAGATTTTGAACCAATTAACGACCCCAAATACGACTTGCGCTGTAACAGAATTTTAAAATATCTTGTTGATAAGCTTGATTTGACAGAGTTTCAAAAAGATGAAATTGCAATAGTTATTGGAACCACAAATTCAGGAATTGCAGAATTTGAAACAACAGAAAACAAACACCATGCAGAACTTGGAAATCCTGCAGAGTTTTTAAAATGGTATTTAGGAACAACAAATTTTACAGCAGGTGTTTCAACCGCTTGCACATCAGGGATAAAAGCCTTTTCTACAGCCGTAAAACTTCTTGAAAATAACGTATGCAAAGCCGTAATCGCTGGCGGCATAGATACAATTGCACCTATGCCTACATACGGGTTTCACGCTTTAGAAGTTCTTTCACACGACAAGACAAATCCGTTTTCAAAAAATCGTACAGGCATAAGCTTGGGAGAAGGCGGAGCGTTATTTTTGCTAACAAAAAAGAAGACAGGGGAGCAAGAAAACAAGAAGACAAGCAATCATATCAGACTGCTCGGAATCGGAGAAACCTCTGATGCATATCATTCCGCAACACCTGACCCTGAGGGAACTCAAGCTGCCGTTGCTATTCAAAAAGCGCTTGATGATGCAAAATTATCTCCCTGCGATATTGATTATATAAACCTACATGGCACAGGAACAATTTCAAATGATTTGATGGAAGCAAATGCTATATATAAAATTTTCCAAGACAAAGTTCCTGCAAGTTCGACAAAACCTATCACAGGGCATTGTCTCGGAGCCGCAGCAAGTGTTGAATCCTTCATCTGCTACGAAATCCTAAAAGGAAAAAGAAATTTGCCAATCCACGAATATGACGGAGAATATGACGAAACTCTTCCAAAAATTAATTTGGTTGATAAAAACAACGTAAACACAAATGTAACTAACTGTATGTGTACATCTTTCGGCTTTGGCGGCACAAATGCAGTTATAATATTAGGGAAATAAAAAATATGTTGATAACAAATTTACAAGAACAAAATCTTGAAAAAATTCTTCCTCACGATAAACCTATGGTCTTGATAGATAACGTTTTAGAAGTTGATTTGGATAAAAAATTTGTGAAAACTTGCGTAACTATTCACGAAGATAAAATATTTTTTGATAAAGAAATCAACGGTATATCTCCCCTTGTTGGGATTGAGTTTATGGCACAAACTATCGGGTGCTACTCTTATTACAAAAACGGAGAAAAAATCCCGGAAATTGGTTTTTTGCTTGGCACAAGACTTTATGAAAACAATTTAGACAAATTTGAAAACGGCAAAACATACACTATAACTGCACAAGAAGTTTTTACCGACAATGAACTTGTTTCATTTGAGTGTTTAATTTATAATGATAATGAAGAAGTGGCTAAAGCTACAGTAAATGCTTTTCAGCCTGCTGATGCCAAAGCTTATTTAAAGGAATTATGATGGGTGATAATAGTTTGAAAAAGGTCTTAGTAACAGGTTCAAGCAGAGGTATAGGTCGTGAGATTGCACTATATCTTGCAAAAAACGGGTTTGATATTGACGTTCATTATGTCGGAAATCAAGCTAAAGCAATGGAAACAGCTCAAGAAATTAAAGCTCTGGGGCAAAATGCAGACATTTTAAAATTTGATATTAAAAATAGAGAAGAATGCGCATCCGTTTTATCAGACAAACTTTATTACGGCGTTGTTTTAAATGCGGGCATCGCAAAAGATAACGTATTTCCAACACTGGAAGGTGATGAATGGGATGACGTTATCAATACAAACTTAACAGGATTTTATAATGTATTAAAACCTCTTGTTATGCCAATGATTTCAAACAGAATAAAAGGGCGTATAATTACAATGTCATCGGTTGCAGCGCTTTCCGGTAACAGAGGTCAAGTCAACTATTCAGCTTCAAAAGCAGGTATTATAGGTGCAACAAAATCACTTGCACTTGAACTTGCAAAACGAGGAATTACAGTCAACTGTATCGCCCCCGGAGTAATTGATACCGATATGATAAAAGATGTTCCGCTTGATGAGGTTAAAAAATTAATCCCGATGAAAAGAGTCGGTCAAGCTTATGAAATCGCAAGCCTTGTAAATTATTTGATGAGCCAAGATGCTTCTTATATCACAGGGCAAGTAATTTCAGTGAATGGAGGGTTATATCTATGACAAAACGAGTTGTTGTAACAGGGATGTCACTTACAAGCCCTCTAGGCAGCGATATTAACACAGCATTTGAAAGCCTTGAAAAGCTAGAAAACTGCATAGAATATAACAAAGACCTAGATCAATATGAAAGATTAAATACACGACTTTCTGCACACGTAAAAGGTTTTGAAATCCCATCAACTTATAACAGAAAAGTAACCCGCACAATGGGACCTCTTTCAATAATGGCAGTTCGCACAGCAGAACTGGCTCTTGAAGATGCTGGGCTTTTAGGCAATGAAATTATAACAAACGGTCAAACAGGTGTAAGCTATGGTTCTTCTTCAGGTTCGTTAGATGCAATAATAGATTTTTACGGAATGCAGGTTGATAAAGTCGTAAGAGGATTGAATTCAGGTTCTTATGTAAAAATGATGCCTCAAACAGCCCCTGTAAATATCTCACTTTATTTGAAAACAACAGGACGCCTTGTTTCATGTTCCACTGCCTGCACATCAGGTTCTATGGGAATAGGTTATGCCTACGAAACAATAAAAAACGGCTACGAAACAGTTATGATAGCCGGAGGCGGAGAAGAACTTCACGCAACAGAAATTGCAATTTTTGATACACTATATGCAACAAGTTTAAAAAACGATACTCCAAAATTAACTCCATCACCATTTGACAAAAATCGTGACGGGCTTGTTCTCGGCGAAGGCGCAGGAACTATGATTTTGGAAGAATATGAGCATGCAAAACGCCGCGGGGCAAAGATTTATGCGGAAATCGTAGGATTTGGCACAAATACAGACGGCACACATATTACAAATCCAAACAAAGAAACAATGAAAATTGCTCTTGAACTTGCGCTGAAAGACGCAAAACTTTCTCCTGATAAAATAGGTTATGTTAACGCACACGGGACAGCAACCGTTCAAGGTGATATCGCAGAAACTTGGGCTACAGAACAGGTCTTTAAAAGAAAAGTTCCGGTAAGTTCTACAAAAAGCTACACAGGTCATACTCTTGGCGCCTGCGGAGCTATTGAAGCAATTATGTCTGTAGAAATGATGAACAGAGGCTGGTTCCACCCAACATTAAACTTGAACGACATTGACCCTGAATGCGGGAAATTAGATTATATACAAGGTCAAGGCAGAGAAATAAAAACCGATTATATAATGTCAAATAACTTTGCCTTCGGTGGAATAAATACATCATTGATATTTAAAAAGATTTAAAACCTGCTTTTATAACTTGTCCTTTTGTCTAATGTAATAATTTTATGGAATTTGAAAAATGGTTGTATGAAAATTCAACCATTAAGATATACAAATATTACCCCTAGAAATTTTGTACAACAAAACATTAGCCCTAAAACAGAAAATGTAGTTTCTGACAGATTAAAAACAATAGGCGCTCTAAGTTTGCCATTTATAATCTGCGAAATTGCCTGTAGAATTTCTAAAAAATTAAATTCAAATAAATAATAAGATTATTTGTAAAAATAAACAAAAACATTATTTGAATAACATTGAAGAGGGCAAAAAAAGGAGCCGAGAGGCTCTGACTTTGATTGGGAAAAGAAGTTGAACACCAACAAAAAGGGTAAAAAAAAGGAGCCGCATGGCTCCGTTGGAATTAAGAATAGCTGGAAGTATGAAAAAGATTTAATTATATTTAATACTCTTTTTATTCATAGGGCAATTACCCAATTGATTAGTATTTTCCATTTAATCTTTTAAACTTTTGTCCTAAGTTGGCTTAAACATTGGGCAAGCTGGTCAGGACAGCTTGTTGGTTTATCCCCGCATTTTATACCCGAAAGTTTAGAAATTACATCATCGACTTTCATGCCTGTAACAAGATTTTTTATACCTTTAAGGTTTCCGTTACATCCGCCTAAAAAATCAACATCTACAATTCTGTCATCATCGTCTATTGTCACTTGCATCAATCTACAGCAAGTACCAGAAGTTTGGTATTGAAAAGTTTTTTCCATTTTTGTCTCCCATAAGTCTATTAAAATTATACACAAACATTTTAGTACAAAAATTGACAAAACATTTAAGTATCGTTAATAATATAAACATGATAAAAAAGTTAATTCTCTTTTTAGTGTTGTTCATAATATTACCTGTCAGCGCACAAACTACATTAACAGGCGGCATTCGCTATGACGTTGATTCTGCAAGAGAAGAACTCTTAAAAAATCCGTTAAAAAAATTGAACCCTCAAATTGTCGCAAAACATTTAACAGATAGTGAAAACAGGGAAAATTTGGAATATGTATTGCAAGGCAATGTAGAATTAACAGACAGAACACTTGCATTTTTTTCAGACGGAACATACGCTGTAATGTACGATAATGACAAATACCATGTATGGTACTATTCTCACGATGGTAAATTAATTTATGCCGAAGAAAAAGACGGAATTGAATACCCATACAAATCTTACAAATACACTACAATGGGAGAACTTGTTAATATGGGGTTAAGAGTGAGCAAAGAAGAAACTTTTATATACAGCCCAAACGGAAGACTTATTGCGCACTGGTTAAGAGAAAATGCTTATGATGAAAACGACAATATTATAATGCAAAGAAAATATTCGAAATAAAATAAAATAAAAAATAAGGGGGAAAAATTAATTTATCCCCCTCAATTTTATACAATTTATCTTAAATTCCAAAAAAATCTCAATATTTTATCTTTCAAACCCTGTTTTTTAAATTCCCCTTTTTTGACAGAAACAATTTCGAAAGGTTCAGGTTGAACAGTTCTTGCATATTTAATATCAGGATCGCCGAACAACATAACATAAGATGCTTTATATCCTTTTGGAATTTGAAGATAGTCAGACAGTTCAGGCATAACCATTAAACAAAATTGAGCAAATCCGCACCAACAAGTTCCGACATTCATACTTTGCGCATAAAGTTCAAAATAACTCAATGCAATCATCGGGTCAACATTATAGCAAGGAGCATTTACAGGAGTTGAAACAACAAGCATATGCGGAGCTCCCCTAAAAATAACATCATCACCGTTTAAAAATGATTTTAGATGTTTGTTGAATTTATCCATAATTGCTTGTACAGGTTTTTTGGTTAATGATTTAACAATCTTGCCATTAACATAATCTCTAAATTCATTCATCACTTCAATATCATCAATGAATGCAAAGTGCAGTTTATGAAAATTACAACCTGTCGGAACCCAATTAAGCATATTTTTAAGCTTTTCCATTCGTTCAGAATCAAGGTTTTGAGCTTTATAATGTCTGTAACTTCTTCTGCTTTTAATCAAATTCAAAATCATTTCAGGATCTTGAGAATATATTTTATCGGAATTTTCAGGTTTTTTACCGCAAACGGATAAAGCTCCAGTCGGGCAAACTGCAAGACAATGCTGACATTTAAAACATTTGTCTTCATTAATTACAGGGATTTTTTCATCATTAAATTCCAAAGCTCTTGCAGAACAATCTCTAATACATTGACCGCAATGAATACATTTTTCTTTATCAATTTCAAACATAATTTTACCTGCCTTCCTAAATAATTTACTTTATTATACATAAAAAAAAGAATTTATAATTATGATATAATTTTATCAAACGGAAGTCTTATGAAAAAATTTCTTTTAGTAATATTATCAATATTTATTATGTGCCCTGTAAGTTTTGGAAGTGAAGTTAAAAAAATATCACTTCAAGAAGCTCTTGATATAGCTGTAGAAAATAATATTGATTATCAGGCTTCAAAAATGGACATCGGAATTGCTGAAAATAAAGTTAAAATATCTAATAGATTACAAAATCCGCAAATTAATACATTTTTTAATATAGGCGATATTGGCAGAGGTAATCCTCAAATCGCAGGTCTTAGTGAAACAATTGAAATTGCCAAAAGAGATGCCCGAAAAAAACTTGCTTTAGCAAATTTAGAACTTACAAAACATAATCTTGATTACATAAAATTTGATTTAAAAATGGATGTTAGAGAAGCATATATCAATCTGGTTCTCGCAAAAGAAATTCTGTTGGTTCTTGAATCAAGACAACGATTAATCCAAGATCTTCTTGAAATTGCCCAAAAACGTGTTGCAGCAGGAGAAGTAGAAGAAGTTGATGTAATTCAAACAGAAATTGCCTTAAATCAACTGGTTATTCAAGTAAACACTCAAAAAGCCAATGTTAAAAGTGCAATGTATGATTTTAACAAAGCAATAAATATCAAAAATGAAGGCACTATAAAATATGATGCTCAAGATGATAATTTTTCTGACAAAGATGATTTTATCGCACTTTTGAGCCCAAAACCGAGAGATAAATTACCTCCATTTGAAGTTATTATGGATAAATCGCTACAAAACAGATACGATATAAAAATTGCAAAACAAGCAATTGATGTTGCAAAGAAAAATCTCGTATATGTTGAACGCCAAAGAGTACCTGATATAGAACTTCAAGGCGGGTATGGATTTATGACAAGAGGAATGAGTGAAACAGGCAGATATATGGACGGTGCTTATGCAGGCGCAAGCATTGTTAATATCCCGCTTTTTTATACATTCAAGCCGGAAATTCAAAATGCTAAAATGCAAGTTGATCAAGCTGAATTGAAATATACATCAGTTGAAAACAAAGCTATTAATGATTTGCATAGTGCTTACGAAAAATTCTTAACTGCTAAAATAAATCTTAACTACTATAATGACAACCTTCTTAAAAACTCAAATGAACTTATCAAAGTAGCTAAAAAGAATTACGCACAAGGCAAATCCTCTTTAACAACCCTAATCGTTATGGAACAATCTTACAGGTCAATTGTTGCAGGATACACGTATGCTCTTGCAGATTATTACAAGTGCTGGATTGAGTTTTTACGGGAAGTTAATGTGGAAAATTTCAATCTTAAAGAAGATAGTGATGACGAAAGTTTATAATAAAAAAAGAGGTTAAATTATCTTCAACCTCTTTTCATTCAATTATTATTCTTCAACTGTTGTTGATATAGTCTGTTGAACTGATTGAACTATCGGTTCATTCTTCTCAATCAAGCTCAAGTATAATAATTTGTTTGCTGTTGCTTGATCAAGATCTATGAATTTACCTCCGGCTTTCACATCGCTTGCTGAAACGATTTTAACATTTGCATTGATTGTAAGATCTCCGTATTGAATGTGTACCGGAACGACATCGCCGACTTTCAATTTTTTGTTGTGAGTAAGAGATACGCCACCTCTTGAGATATCTGTGATTGAGACAACTCCATCAGTTGATGAATCAAATGTAATTGGGTTTTGGTTGTCTTGTGCGTCAAATCTCATAAATTGACGTTTATCTATTGAGTCAACTCTGTCACTGACAACACGTTGTTTGTATAATTCCTTCCCAAAATCATAGTTGATATTTGGTTCTGGTGTAGGTTCTGGTTCTGGTTCCGGATCAGGATCAGAATCTGCATCTGTATCGGTATCGGTGTCATTGTCAGAATCTGTATCATCATCATTATCTGTATCAGTATCTGAGTCAGAGTCAGTATCATTGTCGTTATCAGAGTCAGAATCGGAATCTGTATCATTATCATTATCCGTATCTACATCTGTATCTGTATCGGTATCGGTATCATTATCAGTATCTGTGTCATCATCGTTGTCGTTGTCGTTATCATTATCTGTATCATTGTCGATATCTGTATCAGTATCTGTATCAGAATCTGTATCTGTGTCGACATCAGTATCAGTATCTGAATCAGTATCGGTATCGGTATCTAGAGGAACTACATCTTCATCCTCTTCAGGAACTACAAGGTTATCATCATCTTCTTCTGTACCTTGTTTATCTCCATCGTTACCGCCGTTGACGCCATCATATCCTTCATCACCGCCTTGAGAGCTGCCACCGTAATAGTAGTTACGATCTTCAGGGTCTTGGCCTATGCCTTCAACATCATCAGGACGAACTGCTTTACCTCTGATTGAAATATCTGCATCGTTATCTTCTGATGCGTTATCTAATTTATTTGTAAATGGATCTTTTGTTACTGTTGATACTTTGTTTTCTCCACGGTGTTTACCCATATTGAAATAGTAGCCACCAGCATAAGCATTGTCTGCAACAAGGGTTAAATCTTGTTCGTGAATAACATTTCCATCTTCATCAAATCTACCATTACCATCGTTGCCTTGGCCTTTTAATGTACCATTTTTCACAACAATTGTAGAATCTGCAGCGTGTTCATATTCCGGAGCTTCGCTTTCATCCCAGTAGCTGCCTAAATCAAGAGCTGTTAATTTAGCTTTTTCAGGATGGATATTTGTGTTTGGTCCGTAGTAATCTTGTGAATATGTTGGAACTTCTCCAAGATGTTCAATATACATATTCTTGCCGCGAGTTGTTAAATCTATTCTCTTTGCAGCTGTTGTTTCACGAACATATACGTCTCCTGAAAATTCTGCGTTAATTGAACCTTCACGTGAAATCAAACCGCCTATATTTGTATCAAGTTTTTCTCCTGATTCTCCATCAAGCCCTTTGATATTGATATCTTTGATAGCAAGCATATCAACACCGTATTGGCCTTCATTTACATTTGTTGGTACGTGTGGATCTCTTGCATCGTCACCGTAAAATACGTTTGCATTTCCTTGTCTGAATGTTAATGCATCACCGGATTTTCCGATATTACCGCTTGCAATGATAGAAATACCTTTGCCCTCAACACTCGGAACTGATTTATCTTTGCCTTCAGCATTCAAAACATCAAATGCTTGTGATCCTTTAGTTGTTGAATCTGCTAAAAGAATTACACGGCCATCAGCTTTAATTTTGTTGATTTTCATATCTTTGTTCAAGCTTGCAAGGTTAACAATAGAATCTGAACCTGAACTTACTGCTGTAATATCTCCATCAACAGATACATTAACTGATTTTGTTAAATCTCTGTGATTTTGACCTATGCCTGTGTATACTCCGTCATTAGGTCCAACTTCAGTTCCTACTGAACCGTTTTGAACATCAATATTTAAATCTGCATTATTAGAAGTAGCAATTAAAATGTTCTCTACACCGTTATTCAAGAGGTTTCCATCCATAACTTGGATTGCTACATCCGCATTTGAATTGATATTATTGTTCTTACCAGCTGAACCAAGTTTCATATCAGAATTTTTGTTTACAAAATGAACGGTATTTTCTTTTGTATCATGATTGATATTAACAATACCTTTTACATTCATACCGCCGGTAGCTTCATTTGTAACTGATAAAGTAGAAGCTCCGTTTGAATTTATAATACCTGTAGTGTCAACTAAAAGTTCACCAGAAGTATTTTTAACAACTAAAGCACCGTCATTGTTTGTGACATTACCTGCAACAAGAAGCCCTTCACCGCTTGCATTTGTTACAGTCATATCTCCAGTATTTTCAATATTACCGTTTAATGTAAGCTTTGTACCTGAAACATCATTGGTAAATGTCATTGTACCTTTGTTTTTAACAATACCTGTAGTATCAACTAAAAGTTCGCCTGCTTTATTTGTAACTGTCACATTACCATTTGGGTTAGCAATTCCGCCTGCAATATTGATACCGTTTGAACCTTCGTTGGTAATTGTAATGTTACCTGAACCATAATTTCTAATTTGTCCACCAACAGAAGTTCCGGTAACTGATTTTATTTCAATGTTACCGTTATTATTAACAAATGTATTTGCAGAACCCATATTGTCTATATTTACTAATGATGTAAATAATTCATTTGCAGCAGCTTCACCTG
>CALVGY010000021.1 GCA_944327215.1 Candidatus Gastranaerophilales bacterium
AAGCTATTGCTAGTATTACTGTTACTATTTGTAGTCCTAGTATTCATTTTTGTAATTTGTTAATTCAAAGCCGAGTCTATTTATTTTGTCTTTAAGCGATTTATTTTGAGTAATTAAAAATTCATTATAGTGTTGGTCTTTATGATGTGATACCGCATAACTGCAAGGGTGAATTAAAGCTTCTGCAATACAATCTTCTTCAAGAGTTTTCAGCCCATATTCAACAGTCATACTGTCCATTAAACCTGTATAGCCGACTCCTATAATATAATCATTTGTTTTTAGTCCATATTCTTGTACAACTTTTTTGTTTATTTGAGTAAAGCTGTTTAAAAGAAGGATTTTTAATATATTTGGCGGGTATTTAAAGTTTAAATGTTTTTTTATGCTTGGAACAAAATACATTTCTTCGTATTGCGTTCTGATAAATGGAATATTATATTCTTTTGCGAGTTTAGCTGTTATTTTGAAAATATTTGGAATTGCATGCGTGTGCACGTGTGAATCTATGTGATCTACTTTGGTGTAGTTCATAATTGTTTCAATTTGTGTTCTAAATTCATATTCAATTTGTTCTAAAAATTGAGGGTCATTAGAATTTAGTATAAGTTTTAAATAACTGTTATTAAATTTTCCTTTTTTGTTTGTTAATTTAGGAGCTTTAGTTAAAGATCGGCCTTCCATAATGTTTAAGTGAACTCCGATTCCTAAGTTTGGACATTCTGGGATTATTTCATTTACGGCTGCATTAAAAGCTTTGCCGTTTGCACATAGACTTGCACTTGTTAAAAATCCGTTATGATAACCTTCTAAGACTGCTCTGTTTACAGCTTTTGACATTCCAAAATCGTCTGCATTTAATATAAATTTTTTGTTTCCCATTCGCAATAAATCCTTGATTTAATATTATAAATATTATAGTATAAATATGCATATTTTTGCAAATTTAGAGAGAGGAATTATGGATAAACCGACATTAGCAATTATTGTTCCATGCTTTAATGAAGAACTTTGTGTCAAAAAGACTGTGAATAGACTTTTTGAGGTTCTTGATGACTTGATAAGTAAGGATAAAATAAAATCTGATAGTTATATTTATCTTGTAGATGATGGATCAAAAGATTCTACTTGGGATATAATAGAGGTTTTGCATAAGGCTGATAAAAGAGTTAAAGGAACAAAATTTATTCGTAATTTTGGCAATCAAAAGGCTCTTATTGCAGGGTTGGAAAGTGTAAGAGACATTGGTTGTGATTGTACTGTTTCAATTGATGCAGATTTGCAGCAGGATGAAAACGCTATTGAAAAATTTATTGATGCTTATATGAATGGTGCAGACATTGTTTCAGGTATAAGACGAGATAGAAAATCCGATTCTTTCTTTAAAAAATTCACTGCAGTTATGTTTTATAAGACAATGAATATTTTGGGGGCTAAAATCCCTGTTAATCATTCGGATTACAGACTTGTAAGCATGAAGGCTTTAAAAATTATGGATTTATATCCTGAAAAATATTTGTTCTTGAGAGGATTTTTCAATGAATTAGGTTTAAAAACTGCTTATGTAGAGTTTGATGTTAAACCAAGAGAGGCGGGTGAGTCCAAATACAATTTCTTTTCACTAATGAGTTTGGCGTTGAATGGGATAACTTCATACAGTGTTGTACCTTTGCGCTTTGTAACTGTTTTGGGTTTTTGTATGGCATTGTTTGGCTTTTTAGTCGGAGTTGAAACAGTTTTGGAAAAAATATTTTTACATAATTCGCCAAACGGCTGGGCTACAACAATTATTTTGTTGTGTGTGTTTGGTGGTATTCAGTTGTTTTGCTTAGGTCTGATTGGAGAATATGTTGGGCAAGTATTTAGAGAAGTAAAATCAAGACCTCGTTATATAAAAGATATTGAATTAAAATAGTAAAATAACTTGTTACTTTTAATTAAATATGCTAAAATGCTTGTATGAAACAGAGTATTCAGACTGTTGTTATTTCAGAACAAAATAGTACGTGTGAACTTTTAAAGCTTTATTTACAAGAGTTTGAAAGTTTTAGCTTCCTTGCGGCAACTTCAGATTTTACAAAGGCTTATAATGCGGTTAAAGAACTTGAGAAATCTCTTGTTATTGTTGATATATCTCTTTATCAGGAGCAGGCGTTAAATTTTGTTTCAAAAATAACATCAGATTCCCCTAATTGCAGAGTGATTGTTTTATCAGACAAGCCGATTGTTGATATTGTTATTCGTGCAATGAGAATTGGTGCATCTGACTTTTTAGCTTTACCTTTAATTAAGGATGAATTTTTTGATGTCTTAACAAAGCATTATTTAGATATGACGGGTGCAAAACCAAAAAAATCAAAATGCAGAGTCATTACTGTGTATTCAAATAAAGGAGGGGTTGGAAAAACTTCTATTGCGACAAATTTTGCGTTAGAATTAGCTAAAATAACTAAAGAAAATGTAGCATTGATTGATTTAAACTTCCAACTTGGAGATGTTACAACTTTTCTTGATCTGAAACCGTCTTTTAATATTTCTTATATGCTTCAGAATTTAGATAAAATTAATCCTGATTTTTTACTTTCCACTTTAGAAAAGTACAAGGATACTTCTTTATATGTTCTTGCAGATCCGCCGTACTTTAAGCAGGCTGAAAATGTTTCATCTAAAGATATTACAAAATTATTTAATATTTTAAGAGATACTTTCTCTTATGTTGTGGTTGATACGTCTGCAGGATTTGATAGTAAGGCGATTAATGCTCTTGAAAATTCTGATTTGATATTTCTTGTGACAATAGTTAATTTGCCTGCGTTAAGAAATTGCCAAAGATGTATGGAATTATTCGATAAATTAGGTCTGGAAGAAAATAAAATTCAAATTCTAATAAATCGTTATATGGAAAATGATGAAATTAGTGCTGAAGATGTAGAAGAAGTTCTTGGCAAAAATATTTATTGGAAAATCCCAAATAATTATTTTACTATGATGTCTGCTATAAACAAGGGGGTTCCTGTTTCAGCTGTAAATCCTGATTCAAATGTGGCATTGAGTTATAAACAGCTTGCATTAATGGTTTCTGACAGTATATATAGACAAAATTCAGCAAGTAGAATTGGAAAGGTTTAAAAATTGTTAAAGAGCAGTAAGTTGAGTGATAGATTTAAAAAAAATAGTAACAGCCAGGAACTTAATAATAAAGCTCCTGTTATTGCTTCAAATATGCAAGTAGAACCTGAAAAACTTGTTGCTGCAAATAATGATAAAGACATTGAAAATAGTTTGCAAATTGCTTTACTAAACAAAATTGAGTCTATACCTGTTTGGTTTGAATATACAGATTTAAAACAAAGAGAATTAATAAGAAATTTTGTTGATAATCAGCTTAATTTAAAGCAGATATCTATGGATGAAGATGGAAGAGAAGATTTAACAGCAAAACTTCATGACGCAGTATCAGGCTTTGGTCAATTAGATTATTTCCTTTCAAGAGATAATGTTTCTGCTATTTTTGTAACTGGTACTCAGAATATTTATATTGAAATTGATGGAAAAGTCTTGAATACTGAAATTTCTCTTTCTGAAAATCAAATTAATCTTATTATAAATAATATTTTTAAATCCTGTAATGTAAAATTGGATTCTGATAGAAAAATTTGGAACTTGAAAGATGAAAATTATTGTATTTCAATCATAATGCCCCCAATCTGTGAATCAGGGATAAATATTACCGTTCGAAAGATTGTTTCTTGTGATGTTCAGTCATTTTTTGAAAAAAATGTTACATCAAAAGAAATTTTTGATTTTATTATCACAGTTCTAAATGAAAATAAGAATATTGTTATTTCAGGCGATATTAATTCAGGAAAAACATTTTTGTTAAATGTAATAATAAATGCTTTAAAAACTTTGAAACACTCTGTTCTTATTGAAAAATATCCTCAAATATTGGCTGATAACGGAGATTTGATAAAGTTTCTTATGCCTGATAAAAGTGTGGAGGTTGATTCCCTCCTTTCCAATGTTTTAAGGCTTTCTCCGGAATTTATTTTTGCTGATATAAATAAGCCTTTGTGCGAAATATCAGAAAAAAAAGGAAGTATATCTACTTTGAGAGCTTCTTCTGTTGATGGTGCTTTAACAAAGTTGATAGCGTCTTTTATGGCGGAACAGAATTTACCTGAAAAATATGCGAAATTAAAGGCTTTGAATGATTATGATTATATTGTTCAGTTGAATAAAATCGGTGATGGAAGTTTAAAAGTTACATCTGTTGTAGAACTTAAACCTGCAAAGACTTTGCCTCTTTCTGTAAAGGTTATTGCAAAACTCGTTGATGGACAGTATATTACAGAGATTCCGCAGCCTTTGACTTCAATTCGGGCTGAGTCAATAATTTCTCCTGAGGGGCCGATGTATTCTCGTTTTTATCCGCAGAATTAGGAGTGTTTATTCTCATATCATTGAAGATTTTCCTTAGTCTGGTTTCTCTTATTGGGGTGTTTGCAATTTGATCAATGCTTGGGTTTATTACTTTTTTCATGATCTGTTTATCAACAAAATTATTTACAGGTTTAGTAAGTAAAAACAGGACTGTAATACCGCTTATGGTTTTTAGCAATTTGTTTTTGAATATTAGTGATGTTTGATATTCCATAAGAGCATTTCTTGTTGCTTGATATGAATAATCAGCTTCATTATACATTTCTTTCATTTTTGGCAGAATTTTTTTGTACATTTTTAAAATCTTTTTCGGTACTTTTTGAGTATCATTGTGTTTTATTGCTTCAAATATTTCGTATGTTTTTTGGGCATTTTGTTCTGCAAACTTTATCAATTTTTGCTCATCATTATTAAGGAGTTGATACCTGCTGCTAAAGATTTTTTTGTAGTATTTACTTATGATATTACTTGTATCTCGTTTATTTTTGCGACTTTTTATTGTGTTTTCAAGAGTTGTTATTATAAGGGTTTTAAAGTTGTCAGAACTCTCAAATGCATAACCGTGTGCTTGTGAGATTATATTTCTTGTATGTCTGTATATTTCATCTTTTGCATTCCCTGATATGCCGGATTTGCCAAGTTTACCTAAAGGTGAAATTATATATTTACCTAAAATGATTGCGGCAGGTAATGTTACAATTGATGTTAGTGCTTGATATATTGCTCTTTTAAATGCTCTTTTACCACTTGGATCGTAGTTGTCTTTGTCATTTTTGTATTTGTCATATATGTCTGCTCCAAGATACATAAAAGTGGGCGCCCAAAGTGCAGCCCCAAGTTTTGGCGCAATATCTGAAATAGCTGTTCCTATTTCGTTAGAGTTGGAAAGCGCTATCATTATTCCTTTATTAAGAGGGTCATGATATTTGCTCTTGTTGGATGTTTTTTCTTTATTGGGCTTATTTGTTGTATTATTGGTTGTATTTGTGTTCTGTAAGAATGTTGGTCCTATCAATTTTGCAATCCCTGTGCCTAATTTTCGTAAATATATATAAGTTTGTCAAAAAATTTTTTTGCTAGTATTTTTATATTAGGTTATAATTTCTTTATGGAACGTAAGTTTAAAATATCTTCTAAATATAAACCTGCAGGTGATCAGCCAAAAGCTATTGAACAACTGGTTGATGGTTTAAATAGTGGTGATGATGCTCAAACTTTACTAGGGATAACAGGTTCCGGTAAAACTTTTACTATTGCGAATGTGATTGAAAGAGTACAAAAACCAACGCTCATTATTGCTCATAACAAGACTCTAGCTGCACAGTTATATAATGAATTTAAGGAACTCTTTCCTGATAATGCTGTTGAATATTTTATTAGTTATTATGATTATTATCAGCCGGAAGCTTATATTCCAAGGACCGATACATTTATTGAAAAATCAGCTTCAATTAATGAAGAAATTGATAGGTTGCGTCATAATGCTACAAGATGTTTGTATGAACGGAATGACGTTATTATTGTTGCATCTGTAAGTTGCATATATGGCTTAGGTTTGCCTGAAAACTATTTTAAAGGTTCTGTTGAATTGAATGTTGGGGATGAAGTTGCACGTGATGATTTATTGAAACACTTGGTTAGCATACAATATACAAGAAATGATTTAGTTTTGGAACGCTCAACATTCAGAGCCCGTGGTGATATTGTTGAAATTATGCCTGCTTATGAAAAAATTGTGACTCGAATTTATTTCTTTGGCGATGAAATTGAAAAAATTCTGAGAATTGACAATGTCACAGGCGAAATTCTTGAGGCTCCGCAAAAAGTTGTGATTTATCCTGCTGTTCATTATCTTTCTTATGATGAAAATGTCGATGAAACGCTTTCTTTAATTAAAAAAGAATTACAGCAGCGTTTGATTGAACTAAATGCAGAAAATAAAATAGTAGAAGCTCAAAGGCTTGAGCAGCGAGTAAAATATGATATGGAAATGATAAAAGAGATGGGCTATTGTTCAGGCATTGAAAATTACTCAAGAATTATTGAAAGAAGACCTCCAGGTTCTGCTCCTGCTACATTACTTGATTATTTCCAAGGAGATTTTTTAACTGTTATTGATGAATCACATGTTACTCTCCCTCAATTAAAAGGGATGTACCATGGCGATGCTTCAAGAAAAGATACATTGATACAGTATGGTTTTAGGCTTCCTTGCGCCAGAGATAACAGGCCTTTGAAGTATGATGAATTTTTTAAGAAAGTTCATCAAAAAATTTATATTTCAGCAACTCCTGGAGAATTTGAGAGAAAAACGTCTCAACAGTTGGTTGAACAAATTATTAGACCGACTGGACTTGTTGATCCTAAAATATCCGTGCGCCCAATTGATTCACAAATTGAGGATTTGAAAAAAGAAATTCAAAAACGTACAGATAAAAATGAACGTGTCTTGATTACTACTCTTACAAAGCGAATGGCAGAAGATTTGACTGATTATTTTGTACAAGAGGGGATTAGGGTAAGATATCTGCATAGCGAAATTCAGTCACTTGAGCGTGTTGAAATTTTAAGAGATTTAAGGTTAGGCGAATTTGATGTCTTAATTGGGGTTAACCTTTTAAGAGAAGGATTGGATATTCCTGAAGTTTCTCTTGTTGCGATTATGGATGCTGATAAGGAAGGTTTTTTACGTTCTGAAACAAGTTTGATTCAAACTATAGGCAGAGCTGCCCGTAATGCATGCGGTGAAGTTATTATGTATGCTGACAGAATTACAGAATCAATGGAAAAAGCAATCTCTGAGACTGAAAGAAGAAGAAAAATTCAACTTGATTATAATAAGAAATACGGTATAATACCGCAAACAATTAAAAAGCCAATTGAGAATAATTTGTTATCTCTTGTCGCAAGTTACAGAGATTTGGAAGATATTGTTGCTGAAGAAATGGTCGAAATGAATGTTGATAAAAAAGATTTGCCAAAACTTATCGACAAATTGGAAAAAGATATGCACAAAGCCGCAAAAATTTTGGATTTTGAACGTGCAGCAGAAATTCGTGATAAATTGAAAAAATTACGAGAAATGGTTAAATAATTTTTTCATTATCTTTTTCATCGCCAGCGATAGCTTCGTAATCAATTTGAGCCAGATAATGTCCCATAAGTGACAGGTTAAATATTAGGCACATACTCCAGAAAAACACGGCTATAGGATGTGGAATTCCGAAAAATAACCAAATTAAATATGTTACTGGGGAAACAATTATTGCATTTACAATAAGTACTTGCGGAATCATAAAAAGTATACCGGCAAAAACATTTACACATGAATCAATTATTATTTTCAAGTTGTATGCATCTGATATCTTAAAATTTCTAGCATAACAAAGATATCCGGTCATCATCATTGAAGCGAAAACAGCCCATACAATAATTTTCCAAACAATCATAGAATTCGGATCAGGAAAATATTTGCTCAGAAAATCACATACTAAAATAGCAAGCCAAGAAAATATTGCAAGAATAGGACCTATTGCTATTAAGCCTTTTATTCCTGCGTAAAACATAGAAAATATATTTATGCTTGGCAAAACATAATTCTTACTGTTTCTGACATTAGACGTACATTTTAGCATAAAACCAAACAACAAAATAAAAACAATCGCACTTATACCATAAAATGAACTGTCATTTTTGCTGTACAAATCCACACAGTAATAAACTGGGATTGCAAAGATAAAATATTTTGTTAATGCGTGGTGATCGTTAAATGATTCTTGAAATGCGTCTATAATTGATGCCATACTGCCCTCTTCTTAATTGAGTATATCATTATTTAAATTATAAATCAACATAATGGAATTGTTACTGTAAATTCAGAGCCAATATTTGGTTCGCTTTCGACTTTAATTCCCCCTTTATGTAATTTTACAAGTTCCTTTGTTATAGCAAGTCCAAGACCTGTTGAGTTTGGAAATGTCTTATTAATTTGTTCAAAACGGTTGAATATTTTTTTCAGGTGTCTTTTCTCTATTCCTATACCATTGTCTTTTACTTTGATAAGAAGATTTTCTCCGCTTTTTTGAACCGATATATTAATTTCTCCACCAATATTTGTGTATTTGAGAGCATTGCCAACTAAGTTAAACAATATTTGTTGAATTTTTTGATAATCTGCCTCAATTTTTATATCCACAACAGAGCTTTTAATTGTTATTTGCTTTTTTAAAGCAAGTGGTTTGATTATGTTTAAAACTTCTGTAACAGCTGTTTTTATTTCAAATTCGCTTTTATTTAATGTTACAGAACCGGATTCAATTCTTGACATATCAAGTATTTCGTTGATCATTGCAAGAAGATTTATTCCTGATATTTTAATGTCATTTATGTATTCTTTTTGTTTGTTATTTAATTTCCCTACAAATTCATTTTCCAGAAGTTCTGAAAAGCCTAAAATTGAATTAAGAGGAGTTCTAAGCTCATGCGTTATATGTGACAAGAACTTTGTTTTAACTTCATCTGCTTTAATTATTTTTTTTGTATCTTTATGAATTTTGGTATAACCGTTTTGCAGAGCTTCTATCTGCATTTTTATAACTTTTGTAAGTTCATTATCCTTTATAATATTAGAAATTATGGCTGCAAATGATGCAAAAATTTCTTTGTCATCTACAGAAAAATTTTCTCCTGTTATAATAACTACTCCGAAAACAGAATTTTTAAATTCCAAATTCTCTTTCAAACAGTTTTTAGAAATTTCAGAAATACTCTTACATTTAGGATTGAAAGAATATTCTAATCTTTCAGGATTTAGAAAAAATATATACCCGCTTTCAAATTCTATAATTTTTTTTAAAAGCTCAAATATTTTGTTCCCAAATTCTTCGTCATTTTTAATTTTGAATATTTCTTTTGAAATTTTTGTAAATTCTTTGTATTTGTCCAAAATGCTACTCCAGAGGAAATTTGTCAGAATATCCGATATATTTTAGATTTCTGTAGTAACCATCGTAATCAAGTCCGTATCCTACTAAAAATTTGTCATCAACTTCAAAACCATAATAATCCGGTTCAACTTCTGTCACGCGTTTGATCTTTTTGTCTAGCAATGAACAAAATTTTGTTGATTTTGTGTGAAAATTGCAGTTTATAAAGTCTAATAAAAATTTTGCGGTTAGGCCAGTGTCTACAATATCTTCGATTATAAGTACATTTTTACCATTTAAATCAGGAAGTGAAATATCTACAGCATTTACTTTCCCTGAAGTTGTTGTGCCTCCGTTGTAGCTTGACAATCTTATAAATTCCATTTTTAAAGGCATATTCAAATATTTTACTAAGTCTGTTGCAAACATAACAGCACCTTTTAAAACACAAATTGCATAAACTTCTTCCCCCTGATAAAACTTGTTCATTTCATCTGCAAGTTCTTTAATTCTTGTTTGAATTTGTTCTTCTGTAAATAAAACTTTTAATTTTTTTATGTCCATTATAACCTACCTTTTTCTTAATGTTAGCATATGTGTTGCGTTGTTTTTAACTTTTAAATCATCTCCGAGTCCTATCCCTGCGACCCATAATACATTATCATTGTCACAGAGCAATATTAATTTATCTTTTTCATGTTGCGGTATTTTTTTCTCATTTAAATATTTTTTTAATTTTTGTGTTCCTGATGAACCCAGAGGATGTATTTTATCCCCATCTTTTCTATGTCTTAGGGTAAAGTTGATATCTTCTGTTTCTATATAAGCTTTAAAATCTTTATCTTTAGGGAAAGAGGATGGAGTATTTTCTACTTTTTCAATTTCAAATTCATATCCGTCAAAATAATATTTACCGGTATGTGTTATATTAATTTCGTCTTGGTTTTTCTCGGTATTTTTTATAACTTCAACTTTTTTATTGTTTACAAAAAGCCATAAATCATTTGTTAAAGACATTTTTTTACCTGATTTTGAATGTTTATTTTCTTCAACAAAATTCTGGATATAGTCAATTTTTTTCTTATCATAGTCAAGGTTATGATTATTTAAAATCTTATAAATAATTCTTTTTTGTTCAGTTGAATTTGCATCAAGAATATTTGAGGGTAGATATTTATCTATTAAACAATTATCCTCTTTTGCAATTTCTGAGAGGGTATTTAAAGATTCAATAACCCTTGGATTAATTTCTTTTAATACAGGTAAAATTTTGTGTCTGATAAAATTTCTTTTATAATTTGTGTCGTAGTTTGAACTATCAATGTTGGGCGATAAATTATTCAATTTGCAATAATTTTCAATTTCTTCTCTTGTTATTTTTAAAAGTGGGCGGTAAAAAATGCCTCTATTTTCACTTATTCCTTGAAGCCCAATTGTTCCTGTACCTTTTATTATTCTATATAGAACAGTTTCTGCATTGTCGTTAAAATTGTGAGCTGTAAAAACGACTTTTGAATTGAATTTTTTTGCGCATCTTTCAAAAAATTCGTATCTTGCTTCTCTTGCTGCAGTTTCTGTTTTTTCTATATCATCATCAAGAGTTTCTGTATAATACTTTATGTTATTGTTTTTTGCAAATTCAGAACAATTTTGTTCATCTGCAAGACTCTCCTTCCCTCTCCAGTTATGGTTGAGGTGTACTGCGACTATGTCATATTTTAATTTCTTTAAAATATCTAAAAGGCACATAGAATCGTATCCGCCTGAAAATGCAACGATAAATGTGCCTGATAATTTATTTTTTTCTATAAAATCTCTTACTTCTTCAACAATCACTTAAGCCTCTTGAAATTTCTTAACTCCTTCTTTGATTTCAACAGCATCAACACCAAGCTGTTCTAATGCTTTCATTGCAAGAGAATCAGGTTCTGTTGTCAGGGCAAGAAGCATATGTGCAGATTCAATTTTTTCTTTATGATCTTTTTTTGCTAATTCCCAAGCTGTTTCAAGAACGCGTTTGGCTCTTTCTGTAAAGATAATTTCAGTGTCATAATATTCGTCACCAAAACCTATTAGGCTTTCAACGACTGATCTTGCATCTTTTATGTTTATTTCAAGTTCTGATAAAACTCTTGCGCCAATCCCTGTAGCTTCTCCTATAATACCAAGCAAGAACATTTCTGTCCCGACGATGTTACGCCCCAAACGTCTTGCTTCTTCTTTTGCTAAACGCAAAATCGTTAATGTCTCAGGCATTTGTTTTTCTATAGGTTTTATTATGCTGTGTGCTAAATCATCATCAGAAATTTTTAGCTCTTTGAGTATCTCATAAGCTATTCCGCGTTTTGTTTTTAAAAGACCAAGAACAATATGCTCCGGAAGAACGACTGATGAACCTAATTCTTTTGCTGTTTGCAGAGCCATATTCATTGTTGTAAAAGCATTTGGAGTGAAGATGATTTGTCTACCTTCATATTCAGCTTGTCTTGATTGAATTTTATCAAGCTTTTCTTCGAAGTTTTCACTTGTAACTCCATATTGGGCAAAGATTTTGGAAAGTTCTGACTCTTTATCTTCAAGTATTGATGAAAGAATTTGTTCTGTACCGAGAATCTCATAATTTGATGCAGAAAGCTTTGCTACTGCACGTTTAAATACATTTGCTGATTCTTCGCAGTCAAAAATATTATCTGTTTCTTTAGCTTTATTTTCTTCTGCATGTTTCTTTTCATCTATTTCAGGATGATAAAGTCTCTTTGTTTTCTTTTGTACAAGCTTTTCCAAAAGGGCTTTTGACTTGTATATGTCGAAGTTGAGATCTTCCAAAATCTTTACATCAAGGGATTTTTTGTCTGAAATTACTGCTAAAAACAAATGTTCATAAAGGATTGTCGGATTTCCTGATTTGTTTGCCAAATCAAGTGATCTTTTCAAAATTTCTTTAATTTCATCATCGAAAGGTAGTGGTTTTGTTGTATCGCTGTTTGTAATTTTATGCGGCAAAACCTCTTTTATTTTTTCGACTAATTTATCTCTTGTTATATTGTAAGATTTAAATATTTTTAAAGAAATTCCTTTTGCTTCGTCAAACAGTGCAAGAAGAAGATATTCAGGATAAACTTTATCTGATTTCATCTCTTTTGCAATATTTTGAGAAGTACTTACAACATTTATTGCTTTTTCAGTAAATTTTTCAATCAAAACTTATTCCTCGTCTTCGTCATCCATATTTTCTACATAAGCGGCTACTTTTTCGAATTCTTCGTCGTCATCTATTGTTTCAAATAAATAATCGTCACCGTCTTTTGTTAATTTCATTAGAACTACTTCGTTCCCTTCTTCACCTTCTTCATCTTCTACAGGTAATAATAGAGCGTATTCTTGTTCATCAACTTCTACGATATCATATAGTTCAAATTTAATAAGGTTGCCGTTTTCATCAACGGTTTCAATAATTTGATCTTCATCTGCCATAATTCAATTTATCCTTTCTTTTTTTTTATTTTCTGCTAAGGTACTGTTCCAGTATAATACAAGCACTTTCAATATCAACCAGCCCTTTGTTTTTTCTAAAGTCAATTTTTTTTTGACGTAAATTTTCTTCTGCGGCATCTGAGGTTAAGCGTTCGTCTTCATATATAATTTCAAAACCGCTAATCTTTGATGCAAAATCTTTACAGTCTTGGGCTTGGCTTCCTTGAGTCCCGTCCATATTAAGAGGAACTCCGACAACAATTTTTTTTACGTTATTTTCATTTGCAATTTTAACAATTTCTTTCAACGCATCAACTTCCGGAGTGCGGGAAATACAAGAATGCCCACTTGCAAACATAAGAAGATAGTCGCTTAATGCAACGCCTATTCTTTTTGTTCCTATGTCCAGTGCCATTACTTTGTACATTTATTTTACCCACATTTCTTCTATTGTTTGAATTTTTTCTTTTTCATTTTTTGCAAAATAGTATTCATAAATACTTTTTCGCAAAATGTTTTTGAAAAATTCACGTACAAGTGTCTTATTATTATATAGTGAATATAAATTTTTTGCAGCAACTTTGTCACCAGAAAAATATTTTAATATTGCTGTGTGCAAAATCCTTTTGTGCCAAACTGTATATTCATCTGTATAAAAAACTTTTTCCAAATTTTCATCAATAAATTGTTCATATTTTTCAGGTGAAATAGTTTCTAATTCTTTTAGAAAATCTTCAAACTCATCGCTATAGGTACTATTTAAGAACCAAAAATCAGTAAAATCGTATTTTAATATTTCTTCAAATTCTTTTTGCGATAATTCTTTTTCCCCGAAATTTGGGTATATATTTTCAGGTTCTATGTCTGCTAAAAGATTTTTCCAGCAAATATATTCATAAGGAATTTTTGTCCCTGATAATTTTTCTGCTGATAAAAGAATAGTTTTTAAAATCTCAGGAGTTAGTTCCAAAGCTCTTTGACCTCTGTAAAAACGTTCTATAATTGCATTACATTCAAATTTTGAAATTTCATTAAATCCAAAGCAATCTCTTACACCTTTGTAATCATCAATAACGATTGCAACAAATTGAATTTTTCCTGATTTTTTTATTCTGGATACTATAACTGCCTGGTTGCCATGCCCGTCTGGGTAAGTGATACAATATTTGTATGGTTTTGAATCGCTTAAAATCTTTTTATAAAATTCTGTTGAATTATCTTCTCTTATTCCTGAAAGTTTAAGTATTGATAAATTCTTTTTTATGAGTGGTTCTGTATCTGCATCTGCAAATTCAAGGGCTGAATTAAGTGCATGGTATGCAAGCTGAGATTTAGAGTTCCCTAAAATATCAAGTGCAGTTTTACCAACTTGACTGTCAGACATAGATAAGAATACCGGAACAAGCATATTTGCAAGTTCATCATTTGAATAATCATTTGACAGTGAATTTAATAATACAATTTTGTCATTATCAGGTAATGAACTTAAAAAATCCAAAAAGTCGATTTGAACTTCAGGGTTTGTAATTGCATTATCAAGAATTTTCTTAGTATCAGAATTAACAAGTTCGTCTGGGTTGTCGAGATATTGGTCGCATTGTTCATAAGACCAGCTTGTATCAATATCTCTTAGAAGATCAAGTGCAAATATTTTAGCATTATTTGAGGATATATTACTTTTTATAATATTCCATAAGCGTTCTACAAGTTCTTGTTTTGGACAGTATCTTGTGAGTAAAAATTTTATTAAGTCGGGATTTTTTTGATATGAATTAATTTCTTTGAATAAAAGTTTGACAATGATATGTTTATCAGTTTGCATATCAAGTGTTCTGTAATGGATTGCGTAATTTTCAAAATCTTTTACATCAGAAAGTTTGGTTAAAATATTTGTAATTTCAGCTTTTATTTCAAAAGGATTAAGTTCGAAGTTTTTTCCCATTATCTTGCTTTCCCCCAAAAAGCATCAAGAATTTGTTGAGCTTCAGCAGATGGCATTCTGTCATTAAGAATTAGATATTGCACTGCAATCATGGCACATTCAGAACAGATATTCACTCCCGGACCTTGAACCATTTTTAAAACTTGAGTGTTTGGTCTATGACAAAAACTACAATATACAAGATCATCATGGGTGTGTTCATGTTCTTGTTCTGATTTTTCTATCTTTTTGTCTCTTTTAGCTCCTAATTTTATCACTTTTTCTTCAGACATTTTCACCTCATTTTCACTATCCGTTTGTTACTTTTTTTTATAAAATTTGCCAAATCACAATGCTTATTTTATAATTTTTAAATACGGATGATTTTATGAGGATTATTATAGCATGAAAAAAGCTTTTTTACTAGCTAGTATCTTGTTTATTTCTGTTATTTCTACAGCTTGTATAAATAACTTTGCTGTTCAGGAATTGAATAATAAAGCCAAAGAATTTATGGATAAAGGTGATTATGTATCGGCTATAGAAAGATTAAAATCAAGTGTTGATTTGGATGCAAGTGTTTTTGAAACTCAATATAATCTTGCTGTTGCATATACAAAAGCTGAAGATTATGAAAATGCCATTACTACTTATAATACTGCATTAAAATTGAATCCTGATTTTGCAGATGCATATTACTCTTTAGCTGTTTGTGAAGAAAATTTAGCAAAAGATATTATATCAGGTTATATAAAAGTTAATGATGATGATTCTCTTGAAAAAGTTGAACAAAAATCTGACGATTTAGAAAATTCTAGTGATAATGCAAAAAAAGATTTATCTGAAAATGACAAAAAAATGATAACTAGTCTTTTAAATGATTCAGTGTCTGATTATGGAATTTATTTGGATAAAGTCGGGACTAATGATGATAGATCATATGTCGAAAATAAAATAAAAGAGTTGCAGATGTTGATTGCAGAAAACGAGCATAAAGCAGAGTAATTTATGTTTCAATCTCCTGGAGAAATAGCATTTACTATATTTAATATCCCTTTTTATTTTTATAGATTGATTCTGGCAGGAGCAATATTTGTTGGAGTTTATTCCGCTTATCTTTTGTTTCAAAAATTTTATGATAAATCCCAAGCTGCTTATATTATTGATTTTTCCCCATTTGTAATTATTTTAGGAATTTTAGGCGCAAGATTGTATTATTGTCTTGTTAATTTTTCTTATTATTCCGCTCATCCTTTAGAAATTTTAAACATAAGACAAGGCGGATTATCTATACATGGGATGATTATTATTGGTATAATTTCGCTTTATCTTTTTGCAAAAAAGTATGGGATTTCTTTTTTGAAACTTGTTGACGCTTTTTTGTGTGCAACTCCTCTAGCCCAAAGTATTGGAAGATGGGGAAACTTTTTTAATTCCGAAGCTTTCGGAATGCCGACTAATCTCCCTTGGAAGCTTTATATTCCGCTTTCTCACAGACCGTTAGAATATATCAATTTTGAATATTTTCACCCAACTTTTTTATATGAGAGTGTTTTAGATATTTTGATATTTTTTGTTTTACTTTTAATGTTTAAAAAGTTAGCTAAAAAGCCCGGAACTATTGCCTGCTTGTATTTGATAATGTATTCTGTTATAAGAATTTTGGTTGAAGGCTGCAGAGTAGATAGCGTTTTAAATGTTGGTGGGTTTCCTATTGCCCAAATTGTGTCTTTTGTGATAATTCTTTTAGCTTCTGTATCGATAATTTTTCTTTATAACAGAAAAGTTAGTTGATTTTTAATCATATTTAGCATTTAATTTTAATGTTATGAAAAATTGTTTACCCTCAAATAAAAAAGCTTTGATATGGCTTAGTGGCGGTCATTTTATAAATGATATTTATACAGGCGTATTAAATCCTATTATGCCTTTTATTGCTGCAAAAATAGGAATATCAATGGCTATTGCAACAGTTATACTAACTATTTCACATATATTCTCATCTCTTTTGCAACCTTTGTTTGGCTTTTTTGCTGATAACATTGTAAAAAGATCTTTTATATTTTGGGGATTAATTCTTACTTCAATATTTATCCCCTTATCAACTATTCCTGATAAGCCTTTATTCCTAATTTTATTCATAATTATTGGGAGTATAGGATCTAGTTTCTATCATCCACAAGCTTTAGGATTTGCTTCAAGATTCGCAAATAAAGCAAATCCTGGAAAATCAATGGCAATATTTGTTGCAATGGGAACTTTAGGGTATTCTTTCGGCCCTGTAATTTCTTCATCTATTACACAATTTTTAGGTATGCATAAAATGCCTTTAATGACATTTATTGGAATTGTATGGGCTTTATTAATGTTTTGCTTTGTCCCTAAATTGTCATTGGTTGAACCTACAGCTGTTAGAATCGACTTTAAAACTGCATTTAGAAGAATTTTAACAAATAGAAAACTAAATATACTAAATCTTATTGCAATGTTGAAAACGATGGTTAATTCTTCTTGCTTTATATTACTTCCGTTCTTATGGAAAAATATGGGGTATAAACCTTTTTATATTGGAATGGCATTGTTCGTATTTATTTTCATCGGTGGAATTGGATCATTAATAAGCAATTTTGTTGAGCAATGTATAGGGGCTGCAAATGTATTTTATATTTCTATGATTTCTACATTCCCCTTAATGCTTTTATTTGTTTATACTTACAAAACACATCCGACGATTTCGCTTATTGTGTTTGTTATAATAGGTTTTATATCAATGATGGCAACGCCTGTTACTATGGTTATGGCGCAAAATGTTTTACCTGAATATAAGAGTATAATTTCAGGATTCATAAACGGTTTTTCCTGGGGAATCGTTGCTATTGTAATGTCCGCTTTAGGATTTATTGCTCAAAATTTTGGTATAACAAATGTTTTAATATTCGTATCAGTTATACCTGCTATATGCTCTATATTAGTAAAAGAATTATTTAAAGATTAAAAAATAAAAAACTTATGCTAATACATTTAAAGATTTAGCTTTATTTATATGTTTTGCATTAAAGTTTTCTTGCAAAAAATTAAGCTTATAAAGAAGCTTGTTTGAGCTTAAATCTAAATTTAATTTATTATCTAATTTTTTTAACATGCTTAAATCATGTTCCCCGCCAAAAGTGTGTGCAGATATACCACTATTACCATTATTATTTTGTAAAGATGCTGAATTATTCAGAGTATTGTGTACATTTAAACGGGCAATTGAAGAAACTAACATTCCTAACTCCTACTATGTGTCTCCTACCAAAATTATTTTAATACGGTGTAAATAAAAAATCAAGTATTAACTTTTGTAACAATGTGGGCAATTTGTGAAATTAGATACTTTGTATATACTTTATATATATGAACATTAAATAAACACAAGGATATTAAAAGAGAGTATTTAAATAAGAGAGAGACATAAAAATTCCTATTCCTACCTTCCTAAAAATAAATTTACCTCCTATATAAAGGAGGTTTTTTTTTATTTATATAAAAGCCGTGCCACTGTCTATCGAATATAAGTGAAAAAATCTTTAAACTTTATATCTCTTTTTAAAAATACTACACCCGCAAGTATTGCCTTAGTGCTGCTATGTTTCCATCCTGACACGGTTCGACAGCTTACGCCGCAATATCTTTAAACGTCAACAATATAAAATTTATCAAAATTAACCTTTATACCCTCACAACAGGCTCTGCACCCCGCATAAACTTCGGGTCAAGGGATTGCAATTCCCCGTGGAGCACGGTTAATTTTATTTTATCATAAAAATTTTTATATTTAAACAGTTATTGAATTTTATTTTATAGACATTTGGAGAATGTAATTTTTACCCTCAGCAGGTTAATAATAGTGTGAAAGGAGAAAAAATGGAAAGACTTGATTTATACAGATGCGAAATCTGCGGAAATCTTGTTGAAGCAATACTTGTTGGCGGCGGTGAATTAGTTTGCTGTGGGCAGCCAATGCAAAAAGTTAACGGACAAAATAGGGAAGAAGCTATTTTTGAAAAACATATTCCTGTTTTTGTCAAAAATCAAGATAATAATGAAGAAGTCAGGGTCGGTGAAGTTTTGCATCCTATGACTGAAGAACATTATATTATGTTTATTGAAACAATTTCCGAAGATAAAAATCATGTTCAATTACAATATTTGCATCCGGGACAAGAGCCTAAGATGGTTTTAGAAAAAAAACTCGGGAAAACTCTTGCTCGTGAATTTTGTAATTTGCATGGACTATGGGAGGGACAAAGTGATTAACGAAAAAGTCGAAAATATTTTAAACGCTCAAATTAACAAAGAATTTTATTCAGCATATCTCTATCTTGCTATGTCTGCTTATTTTGATGAAATTGGTTTATTTGGTTTTTCAAATTGGACTAAAATTCAGGCTAAAGAAGAAATGGATCACGGAATGATTTTATTTGATTATATTATTGAACGTGACGGAACTGTTAAATTAGATAAAATTGACGCGCCTGAACGTGATTTTAAGACTCCTTTGCAAGTGTTTGAAAAAATTCTTGAACATGAAAAATATGTTACTGATAGCATAAATTGTGTTGCATCTTTAAGTGAAGATGAATGTGATCTTGCAACAAGACATTTTATTAATTGGTATATCTCTGAACAAGTTGAAGAAGAAGCAAATGCAAGAGATGTTATTACTAAATTAAAAATGTTTGGAGATGAGAAGGCTTCCTTGTACCATCTTGATCAAGATCTTTCAAAAAGAGAATATAAATCTCATTCTTATAAATAAAGTTAAGCGGGAAAATTTTTCCCGCTTTTTAATTATTTCAATTTTGTAAACAATTTGTCTGAAATTAAAAAATAGCTTATCATATAAGTATGAAAAATGGAAAAATTGTAGTAGTCGATGATGAAAAAATAGTTACCTCAGCTTTTAAAGCATTGTTTAAGGTTGAGGGGTATTCTGATATACATTTATTTAATTCCCCAAAAGAGGCTTTGGAATTTTTAAAGGATAATCTCCCGGATTTAATTATTTCAGATTTTATTATGCCTGAAATGAACGGGTTAGAATTTTTAACTGAAGCAAAAAAATTATGTCCTGATGTAAGTATGATTCTATTAACAGGGTATGCTGATAAGGAAAATGCTATAAAAGCTATTAATGAAATCGGTCTTTATAAGTATATTGAAAAACCTTGGGATAATGATGATTTAATGCTTAATATAAAAAATGGTATTGAAAGAAGTCATTTGCTTGAGAATTTGAACAACAAAATTGCTGAACTGGAAGATGCAAAATTAAAACTTGAGGATTATTCGCAAAACTTAGAAAAAATAGTATCTGAGCGGACTGCAGATTTAGTTGAGGCAAATAAGAAACTTTCCGGAATAATAAATTTCTGTGCAGACGGAATTATAATCGTAGATGGGCTTGGAAATATCCTTCAGGTAAACCCTGCTTGCGAAAATTTAGTCGGGCTGTCTGAAACATCTTTGTGCAAGAAAAAATTTCAAGAAATTGCTTATTCAAATGTAAAAGAATTAAATAGTTCAAAAGATAATAAATCCGGTGAAATTTTTGGGCTTGGAAGTGACAAATCAGAAGTTCTTTTAAGAGATTATTATGTTGTAAATTTATTGAGTGGTGAGCATACGCCTGTAGAAATAAATTTTGCAGCAATTTCAAATGATAGCGAAAATAATTATGACAAATTTGTCGGTGTTATCAGAGATGTTAGTGTTCAAAAAGAAACAGAACGACTCAGAGATGATTTTATTGCAACTTTAACTCATGATATGCGAACACCGCTTCTTGCTGCTATTCAGACTTTAAGATTTTTCTTAGATGGCGCTTTGGGGGATCTTGAAGATAAGCAAAAAGTTTTATTATCAACTATGCTTCAAAGTAATGAAGATTTGCTTGGGCTTGTTAATGCCCTTTTAGAGGTTTACAGATTTGAAAGTGGTAAATTGACATTGTGTAAAACTGCTTTCCCTGTAAAAGAGCTTGTTGAACAGTGTTATGCAGAATTGAAACCTTTAGCTGAGAAAAAAGATTTAAAATTTGAAGTGACCTTTGAACTTGATGATAATTTACATATTTTTGCTGACAGAGCAGAAATTAAAAGAGTTATCACAAATCTTTGCGGAAATGCACTTAATTATACAAATAAAGGCGGAGAAATAAAAGTTCTTGTAAAAGCTCAAAATAATGATTTTATTTTCTCTGTAAGTGATAATGGAAATGGTATTCCTCAAGCTGACATCCCGAATTTATTCAAAAGATTTTCTCAAGGAACAACAAGAAAACGTTCTACAGGAACCGGATTAGGTTTGTATCTGTCAAGACAGATAATAGAAGCGCACAACGGTAAAATTTGGGTAGACAGCAAGGTAAATAAAGGAAGTGAATTTTCTTTCCTATTAACAAATGTAGTAACAGACGGAAAAGTTAAAGAAAGACAGGTTTCTAATGGCTAAAAATATCAGAGTTCTGATTGTTGAAGATCACGATATGGCTCGTATGGGCTTATCTGTAATATTAAGTAACAACCCGAATATTGAAATTGCTGCTATGTGTGCTGACGGCTTAGATGGCGTTGAAAAAGCTCTTGAATTGAAGCCTGATGTTGTTGTAATGGATATTGGACTCCCAACTATTGACGGTATTGAGGCTACAAAAAGAATAAAGTCTTCTAATCCGAATATTAAAGTTTTGATGTATACCTCAAGAGAAAGTGAAGATGATATATTTGATTCATTCCAAGCTGGTGCTGACGGATATATTACTAAAGGAGCTACATCAGAGCAGACAGTTTCTGCTGTTATCGCAGTTTCAGAAGGGGCTGGTTGGCTCGATCCTGCTATAGCAAAAGTAGTTTTAACAAATATTAGAAGAGGTAGTGAATATACAGAAAGACGTGGAGAGATTAATTACAAATTAGGTAAAAATCTTTATGGGCTAACTGAACGTGAGATGGAAGTTTTGGCTTTAATTGTCGACGGACTTACTAATCCTCAGATTGCTGAAAAACTTGTAATTACAATTTCGACAACAAAAACTCATGTTCATAGTATTTTGCAAAAACTTTATGTAAATTCTCGCTCAAAAGCGATTTCTATGGCTATGAAGGAAGGTTTAGTATAGTATGATTTATGCTTTGCTGGCTATTGCTGCCGCTTTTTGTGCATATATTCAATGGGGAGATGAAATTCCTATTCCTAACTTTGATGATCTTAACCAAAAAGAAGCAAAGTATGTTCATAATGTAAATAAAAAAGCTGAAAAAGAAAAATTCAAAAAAACTCTGTATGAAAAAAATCCATCAGGGTTTATGACGGTTGAAGAGTATGAACAGCTCTCTGCTCCAAAAGATAGGATGAGCGTTGAAGTTGAAATTCCTAAAATTCCGACTCCTGCAGATATGGTATATGTTCCGCAACCTGCTTACAGAATCGTAAAATACAATAATCCACCCGGAGTTGCAGAAATATCTTTGAATAAAACTTTTTATGAAAAACGTCAATTGAATGCTCAAGGTATTGTTTCTCCTGATTTTTCAAAGCTTGTTTATCCGTCAGTGTATTATTATCCTGATAGTGCATCTACTGCTTGCGATTTGTTTGTGATTAACCTTGAGGCTGCAAAATCAAATCTTGATAAGATATTAACTGCAAATGTTATTCACAGACTTTCTGATCCTATTTTATCAACCGATAAAAATATTGATAATTATTATACTTTCAGAACTCTTACACCTGTTGATTTTTCTGCAGATGGTACAAGGCTTTTGGTGAAAGAAAAAATTGGTAATTCTAAAGATGGTATATGGAAAACTACTCCAATCGTTTATGACTTCACAACAAATGTATCATATAGCTTAGTTGAAGTAAGAGATGCTATTTCTTATTATTGGGAAGAAAATAAGGGTTTGCGCTTAGAAGATAAGAGGTGGGATGTTTATCCTTTAGGTTTTGCTGCAGATAATCCTGATTGGGTTATTGTAAATGCTTTTGCATATACAGGCGACAAACCTGTCAATCTTGGAACTTGGGCTGTTAATTATAAAGGTGAGCAATCAAGACTTGTAACATTTAAGTCTGAAACCGTTAATATAAGTATGAATGGTTACAAAATAATAAAACAAGGTGTTGTACCGCCTTCAATAACTGAAAAAGAAGAAGAACAATTAAAACGTATAGAAAAATCAAATGCTAAAAAGAAAAAGGAAGCTGAAAAAGCATATAAAAAGGATTTGGAAGCCTCTTATGAAGCTAAAATAAAAGAAATGGACAAAGAATTTAAAGAGCAGCAAAAAGATTATAAGTTAAGAAAACAAATTCAAGGCTCAACGTCAGGAAATGAAATTCTTATAAAATATAACGAAATAAAAGAAAAACAGGAGTTAAAAGAGCAGCAAAAACTTGAAAAATTAAAACAAAAAGAGCTAAAACAGTTAGAGAAAGAAAATGCAAAATCAAAAGCTGATAATGCCAATAATGGCAACAATAATGATAAAAATAGTGGTAATGGAGTAGTAAATAGTTCAACAGGGCAAAATTAGGTATTTATAAGTTTTATTTTCTCTTCTCTTGTCAAATGTTTAATTCTGAATTCTTCTTTTAAAGCATCAGATTTATTTTCAAATTCTTTTGTGTAAACAATTTTAACAGGTTTATTTGCACGAGTATATTTAGCGCCTTTGCCTTCACAATGCTGTTTAAATCTCTTTTCAACATCGTCTGTATAACCGCAATAATATGTATTATTTTTAGTTAATAAAATGTAAGTATAATATTTTTTACACATATTATTTTTATAAACTAAAACGACGGTTTTTTACACCGTCGTTTAAAGTATTTCTTTTTCTTTATATCCTTATTTTTTTTTGAATCTAGCAAACTGATGAAAAACTTCCGCCACCGCAAGAACCACCTGTTGATGCACCAGAAGATGCGCCCGCACATGCTCCTGTAGAAACAGTTGATCCTGTTGATGAAAATGAACTTGTAGAAAGTGTTGATACTGCATTAGAAAAGCTGCTCAAAAAACTTGAACTTGCAACTGTTTCGCCTGCATCAGAATATTGAGAATAATCAACTGTGAATGGATTGCTTGTTGAAAATTCATCATAAGAATTTGTTTCAAATAAGCTATGAAATTGATTCATTGCTAAAGAACCTGCTGTTTCAATTGATTCTGCCGG
>CALVGY010000022.1 GCA_944327215.1 Candidatus Gastranaerophilales bacterium
AAAATGGCAGGATTGCCAAATACTGTAATCAAAAGATCTCAAGAATTGATGAACAGAATGCAAAAAGATTACTCAAACAATCTTTCAACACGAAAAAAATCTTCTGATACACCAACAGTTGAAGTACCGCAACTTAATTTGTTTAATTAATCATCATTTGTGTTTTTAATTTTGTCAGATTGTTTATCAAATTCAGGTAAAGATTTTGTGCACTCATCTCCAACACTTGCTGACATAGTCGATGATTCAACCGGCTTATCTAACATTGAAATATGTTTTGAAAAGATTTTTCGTATTTTCTTATTCATATTTAAATATTTTATTAATTAATAACCAACGCTCACTGTTTTATTAATAAAATATTTAATTAAGTCAAATTAATTTATTATAATTCTCGTTATAAAAATCTCCAAAACAATCATTTAAGATAGCTTCACGACATTTTTGAGAAAAATCAACAAGAAATTTTATATTGTGAATTGATAAAAGAGTTGCAGCTGTTGATTCTCCGCATCTCCAAAGATGCCTGATATATGCTCTTGAGTGATTTTTACAAGCATAACAATTACAACCTTCTACCAAAGGTCTTTCATCATCATAATACTGTTTTGTTTTAATGTTTGATTTTCCATTCGGGGTAAAGAAAGAGCCGTGTCTTGCGTTTCTTGTCGGCAAAACACAATCGAACATATCAATCCCGCGTTTTATTCCGTCTAACAAATCTTCAGGAGTACCAACACCCATTAAATATCGCGGTTTGTATTTTGGCAACAGCGGAGCTGTAAATTCGGTAAAATGATTCATTATATCTTTTGTTTCACCAACACTAAGTCCGCCAATTGCATACCCGACTGCATCATAAGATGAAATAACAGAAGCACTTTCTCTTCTCAAATCGTCATAAAAAGCACCTTGAACAATAGGGAAAAGTGCTTGACGAGGATTTGTCTTAGCTTTAAAACATCTGTCTAGCCAACGATGAGTTCTCTCCATAGCTTTTTTCGCCGTATCATAATCACAAGGATAAGGTGCACATTGATCAAACGCCATAATAATATCAGCACCGATATCTTGCTGAATTTCCATAGAAACTTCAGGGTTAATAAAATGTTTCTTACCATCTTTTGGATCTCTAAATTCAACACCATCTTCTGTGATTTTGTTTAAATGACTCAAAGAGAAAACCTGAAATCCCCCGGAATCTGTTAAAACCGGTTTATGCCAATTCATCCAGCTATGTATTCCGCCAAATTGTTTTATAAGCTTTGTACCGGCTCTCAAATACAAATGATAAGAATTAGAGAGCATAATCTGAGCACCTGTATCCATAATTTGATCAGATGTAAGAGTTTTTACAGCTGAATTAGTCCCGACAGGCATAAAAATCGGAGTTTTTATCATCCCGTGAGGAGTCGTTAAAATTCCGGCTCTTGCGCCTGTCTGTTTGCATTCATGAACTAATTCATAATTAAAATATTCGTGTGCGTTATCTCGCATCAATATCCTCTGTAACAAGTTCCATCATGTTTTTGTAATCAGTACAGAGTTCTTCAGGCTTGAAGTAAATATTAATTTCTCTTTCTGCACTCTCAACACTATCTGAACCGTGAATTGTGTTATACTCTTTCAACTGAGCATAATCTGCTCTAATTGATCCTACATCAGCTTCACAAGGGTCAGTTGCACCTAAAAGGTGACGAATGCCTTGTACAGCCTTATAACCTTGAAATACCATTGCAACTATAGGGCCACTTGTAATATAATTTACAAGATTTGGATAAAATGGTTTGTTAATATGTTCAGCGTAATGCTTTGCAGCAATTTCTTCTGTTACTTGAAGCATTTTCATGCCGATTAGTTTGTAACCTTTCTTTTCAAAACGGCTGATAATCTCTCCGACACAACCTCTAATAACTCCGTCAGGCTTGATTGCCACAAATGTTCTTTCTTCTGTATGCATGTTACCTCCATTCAAGTTTATATTAGCATAAACATAAATTACTTTACAGTTTCAAGCCTTTTAATACTTTTAACCAACATAACAGACATTATTAAACACAATATTATTGCGGCAGATGCAAGACCGATCCAAAAGCCCTTTAAATTTAAATGAAAATAAAAAGCTAAGGTATAACCAACAGGAATAGAGATTATCCAATAAGATATAAAATTTGCCAACAAAACAATTCCAGTTCTTTTCATACCTTTGAAAATACCGGCAAGTGAGACTTGAAGCCCGTCAAATATCTGAAATAAAGACAATATATATAATATTGGCACTGATATCTTAACCAAATTATTATCCTTCGTAAATAAACTGACAAGAAAATGTGGGAAAGTTGAAAACACCAAGGCACTAAACATCATAAAGCCAACGCTCATAACAATTCCAACAAACGAATATCGTTTTAAATCTTTAATATTTCCAGCGCCATTAGCAAATCCGACCTTAACAGCAATCGCATTTGAAAGAGCAAACGGAACCATGAAAGATATAGTAGTCAAAGTACAAACAAGATTTTGCGCAGCAGCATAAACTCCTGCAACCCTTCCCATAAAAATTGCTATACTGTTAAAAGCGACAAATTCTACCATCACCGCACAAGATATCGGAATTCCAATCTTTATTAAACTTTTATAATAATTAAAGTCCTTATAATCGTTAAAATTCATCACACTAAAACAATAAATAAGGAGTGTAAATCCCATAAAATATCTGACAATAAAACTTGCAACAGCTAACCCCAAAACCACTAAAGACGGTATAGGGCCAAAGCCAAATACTAAAATTACATTCAATGCAATATTTAAAAATACTGAAAAAACTGTAACTAAATTTGGAAATAACACTATTTCAAAAGCTTGCAAAAATTCTTTCAACGCAGAATGCAAATAAGCACCAAAAGTTGCGAATGCCGTTACAAACATATATTGCTTTATCATTGGCACCAACTTAGGTTCAAAATGCAAATAATCAATCAAAGGTATTGACGCTAAAACAGCAAACATTACAAGGATACCCAAAAACATTGAAAATCTTATTGTCGGATAAAAATATTTTTTAACACTTTTCTTTTCTCCACGAAAATTTGACAACAAAGGAGAGACACTGGAAATTAAACCAATTCCAAATGTTTGGATACAATTAGTAATCGCAGTTGCAATACTAATTGCAGCTAATGTATCCGTTGAATGATGCCCGGCAATTAAAACATCCCCAGCACCTATTAAAATAAACCCGAGGTTTCCCATAATAATCGGCAGGGCAATGTTTAAAAGCTCTTTTGCGTAATACTTAAACTGAGTACTCATACAAACCAATTATACTACAAACAAATTATGCAGAATAATCAATTTTTTCCCCAACACCTTTATTTTTTATAGCCTGAGCCTGCATCTTTATACTTTCGGCCTGAGCCTTAACTCTAAAATCCTGAGAAGACGGATCCAATGGTGCCATAGCTGAGCGAATAACAGTATTGGCATCATCTATAGTTTTTTGAGGATTATTCTTATCTAAAGACGGCATTTTTATATTAACATGTCCACCAACAGGAATTCCATCAGCATTTTTCTCTATAACTATGCTGCCGGCAAGAGAACCCCCTGCTGCTTTGTGTGCTAGTTCATGGGCATATATTTCATTATAATTTTTATTAATTAAAGCTTCCCTTTGAGCTCTTTGCTGCTCTTTTTGTTTTTCAATAGGGTTTGAAAAATTATAAAACAAATTAATTCCTGCCATACAAAAACCTCACACACATACTACCTACTATGATTGTAACATATTTTTTGCTACTTTTCAAGCTCTTCTCATAATTTGTTATAAAATCTTACCAAATATTACAAATATCCGCGTTTGCGTGTAAAAAATAAGACCGAAATCTTAAACTTCGGTCTTATTAACTTATTTTTTGTCTTTTCCTGTTCTTTTATAGAAGTCTTCAATAAACCCGGTATTGAATTTCCCGCTCATAAACACAGAATCTTCAATTATTGCTTGGTGGAACGGAATTGTTGTCTCTACGCCTGTAATGACATATTCTTTTAAAGCTCTGTACATTCTGCGTCTAGCTTCATTTCTTGTTCTTCCCCAGCAAATCAATTTTCCTATCATTGAATCGTAATATGGAGGAATTTTATAATCCTGATATGCGTGAGAGTCAACCCTTACACCAAAACCGCCGGGAGTAACATAACCTGTGATTGTTCCTGGATTTGGCATAAAATCTTTTTCAGGATTTTCAGCATTTATACGACATTCAATAGCGTGACCGCGAAGCATTATATCATCTTGAGTAAAATCAAGTTTTTCACCTGAGGCAATCATGATTTGTTCTCTTACCAAGTCAACATTAGAAATCATTTCTGTTACACAGTGTTCAACCTGAATTCTTGTATTCATTTCCATAAAATACCATTTACCATCATGGTCAAGCAAGAATTCACAAGTCCCGGCACTTTCATAATTGATTGCTTTTGCTGCTCTTACAGCTGCTGCACCCATTTCTTTACGAGTAGCTTCATCAATAGCAGGTGATGGAGCTTCCTCAAGCAATTTTTGATGACGTCTTTGTATTGAACAATCTCTTTCACCTAAGTGAACAACATTTCCATATTGATCCGCTAGAATTTGAACCTCAATATGACGAGGATTTTCAAGATATTTTTCTGCATAAACATCAGGATTACCAAAGAAATTTTGAGCTTCTGACTGGCAAAGATTCATATTAGTTTCAACATCTTCATCACTGCGGCAAATTCTCATACCTTTACCGCCGCCACCGGCTGTTGCTTTCAAAATAATTGGATATCCAACTTTATGGGCAAATTCTTTTACTTCCTCCGGAGTTTTTAAAATTCCAGTTCCCGGAGTTACAGGTACATTATTTTCAATCATTGTTTTACGTGCTGTAGCTTTGTCACCCATTTTTCTCATAGCTTCAGCTGTAGGTCCGATAAATTTAATACCGTGTTTTGCACAAATTTCAGCAAAATCTGCTCTTTCAGACATAAAACCATATCCTGGATGAATAGCATCTGCACCTGATACAATTGCGGCTGAAATAATAGCAGGTATACTCAAATAGCTTTTTGCACTAGAAGCAGGTCCTATACAATAAGCCTCTGTAGCCAATCTAACATGAAGAGAATTTGCATCAGCTTGAGAATATATTGCAACAGTTGGAATCCCAATTTCCCTACAAGCTCTTATAATCCTTACTGCTATCTCACCACGGTTTGCTATTAATACTTTTCTAAACATATCCTATACTTCCTTATAAAATGAAGGGGACAAAATATCGCCCCTTCAATAAAAAATCTATAAATTCTATTCTACATACATCAAAACCTGACCAAATTCTACAGGCTGACCATCTTGTACACATATTTCCGTAATTTTACCAGAAAATTCTGATTCAATTTCGTTCATCAACTTCATAGCTTCAACGATACATACAACATCGCCCTCTTTTACAGTTTGACCAACTTTAACAAATGGTTCAGCATCAGGAGACGGTGCAGAATAAAAAGTCCCAACCATTGGAGATGTCAAAGGTTTGCCTTTTTTAACTTCTTTTTGTTCTGCTGCAGGTGTTTGTGCCGGAGCTGCAGGAGCTGGAGCAGGAGTTGCTGCAACAACAGGGGCAGCTGCAACACCCATTACTTCTTTTCTTAATGTAATAGCTTGTTCACCATCTTCAAGAGATATTTCTGTTAAAGAATTGTCAGCTAAAACTTTTGCTAATTTTTCTACATAATCTATATCAAATTTCATTGTCTTTGCCTTTCTCTTTAAATAATGAGTAAAAGTGAGGGGCTGAATAAAAGGAGCATTATAAATTTGTTTTGCCCCTCACGCTCAAAAAATTTTTATTAAGCACGATCTAAATATTCGTTAGTTCTTGTATCAACTCTGATTTTGTCACCATTTGAGATAAAGAACGGAACATTTACAACAGCACCTGTTTCTAATGTAGCAGGTTTTGTTCCACCTTGAGCAGTGTTACCCTTTTCTGATGGAGGAGTATCTGTTACTTCTAAAACTACGTGTGCAGGAAGATCTACACCAATAATTTTTGAATCATGCATTAATACTTGAACAATCATATTTTCTTTCAAATATTTAATACCGTCACCTATTTGATCTTCAGTTAATTGAAGTTGTTCATAGGTTTCGTTATCCATCATAACATATTCTTTACCTTCTTTATATAAATATTGCATTTCGCGTCTGTCAAGCATAGCTTTTGCAACTTTTTCACCGGCACGGAATGTTTTTTCTACAACCTGACCAGTTTCAACGTTTTTTAGTTTTGATCTTACAAACGCAGCACCTTTACCAGGTTTTACGTGTAAAAATTCAACAACAGACCACAAACCGTTGTCTAATTGAAGCGTTAAGCCTGTTTTTAAATCGTTTACTGAAATCATATTTTTCCCCTTTTCATAATAATATAATCATTCTATTTAAGTCGATGATATCATAAACATTAAAAACTTCAAACAATTGTTACAATTAAAAAAGAATTTATTAACATAGCAAATTAAGATAACTTCCTTTGGAAAAAGTTTTATGTTTTTATGCTAAAATAATCAGGTAATGACGCAAGGACAAATTTATAAAATTCATTCTGATTTTTACTACATTGATGACGGGAAACAAACTCATGAATGCAAAATTCGTGAGGTTTTAAAAAAGCAGAAAGAAAAAATCTTTGTTGGAGATTTTGTCGAATTTGAAAACGGCTTTATTAAAAATATTGTAGAAAGAAAAAATTTTATTAAGCGTCCTAGTGTTGCAAATATTGATCAAGTAATCATTGTATCAGCCCTAAAAGAACCTGATCTTGACCTGCATCAGCTCAACAGATATATAGCACTTGCAAAATATTATAATATCCCAACTATCCTTTGCTTTAACAAAGAAGATTTAAAATGGGATAAAATTTTGAAAGATAAAATTAAAAAAATCTACGAGCCCTTAGGATACAAAATTGTTTACACATCAGCTAAAGAACATAAAGGGATAAAAAGTTTTGAAAAAGTTTTGGCTAACAAAACAAGTGTACTATGCGGAAACTCTGGTGTCGGGAAATCTAGTCTAATTAATGCAATAAATCCACACCTGAACCTTCGCACCAAACAAGTCAGTGAAAAAACTCAAAGAGGAACACATACGACAAGACATTGTGAAATTATTAAAATTAACGATTCTTCAAGAATTGTAGACACCCCAGGTTTTAGCAATGTAAGATTTGACTTCATTTTACCTGCTGATATAGATTTGCTTTTTGATGAAATTTCAAAATTTAGAGATGAATGCAAATACGCAGATTGCTTGCATATTTGTGAAGATGGATGCAATGTCCTAAAAAACTTAGACAAAATTGATGCAACCAGATATGAAAGCTATCTGGAATTTATAAAAGAAGCAAAAGAATACAAAGAAAAGATAAAATTTGAAGGGAAAAAACAAGAACATAATAAAAAATTAATCAATAACAAACACGTTGCAAAAATAAGTGAAAAGAAACGTCAAAGTGCAAGAAACACAATAAAACAAAACATTTATAAGGATATAGAAAATGAAAATGAATGATTATATAGATTTAATAAATGAATCAATTGACAAATTTATGCCAATTAATTACCCGCAAAAAATATTCAAATCAATGAAATATACAGTAACACTCCCTGGGAAAAGATTAAGACCCGTTATGTGTTTAGAAGCTTGTCGTATGTTTGGCGGAAATTATGAAGACGCAATTCCAACGGCATGCGCAATAGAAATGCTTCACGCTCAAACTCTAATTCATGATGATTTGCCTTGTATGGATAATGATGATTACAGACGAGGGCAACTTACAAACCACAAAGTTTTTGGAGAAGCACACGCAGTCCTTGCAGGAGATGCGCTTTTAACTTTTGCACCTCAGACAATACTAAAATATTCAAAAAATCTTGGTTCAGAAAAACTTTTAAAAATTATGGAAGAATATTTTCAAGCAGCAGGCGCTTTCGGAGTAATTGCAGGCCAAGTCGTTGATATTGAAAGCGAAAAACTAATGCAGTCATTTGAATTTTCAGGGAAAATAGATATTGATAAATCAGAACTTGAAAAAACACTTGACTATATTCACACTCACAAAACTGCAGACTTATTCAAACTTGCACTTAGAACAGGTGCAATAATAGCAGATGCAAACGATGAACAAATTAACACAATTACAGAATTTGCTCAAAACCTTGGAGTAGCTTTCCAAATTGCAGATGACATTCTTGATGAAACATCTACTTTTGAGCAAATGGGCAAAACCTTGGGCAAAGATAAAGAAGAAGGTAAACTTACCTATACAAGCCTTTATGGATTAGACAAAGCAAAAGAAGACTTAAATAAATTAATTGCTAACTGTTTTGAAATTTTAGAAAAAAACAAATTAAAATCAGAAATTTTCGAACAAATATTGAATAAAATTATGAATTGCTAATTTTAAATATTTTACAAAATACATATTCTTATGCTATACTTAAACAACGTAAGAGAGAAACTTAAGGATATTTATGATTAAAAGCATCTTAAACACAGGCTATGAAGCTTTAGCAGCAGGTCTTTTAGCTGCATTTATAGCTCAATTAATAAAATTTGTAATATTCACAATTAAAACAAGAAAAGTTAATTTCAAAATTTTTACAACAACAGGCGGTATGCCAAGTTCTCACTCCGCAGGTGTTATGGGATTAGCCACAACTGTCGGAATAATTGAAGGGTTTGACTCAATGCTGTTTGCAATAGCTTTGGGCTATGCACTCATTACAATGTATGATGCCGCAGGTGTGAGAAGAGCTGCCGGAAAAACTGCAGCATGCCTCAACAGAATGATGGATGATTTTTATAAACACGACGTACAAGCTATTGGCGGAAAACTTAAAGAATTATTAGGGCACACCCCATTTGAAGTTATCATGGGAGCACTTTTTGGTATAGTTTTTGCTTACTATTTCCATTTTTATATTTTATTAGGATAAATCTATTGCCTTTTTTTATTCTTTATGCAATAATATCATTGTTGTTATTAAGGGCTTATAGAATTAGTTCTATATCCGCAAATTTGTACCCTTAGGGAAAGAAAGAGATGCTCTAACTTACAATGAGTGTTAAACCACAGGAATTTAACTACAAATATATAAAAGACAATGCGAGTGCGGGAAGCTGGCGCAGAGGTTATGAATACCATCTTAAAGACATGGTATTTGATAATTATCCTGAAAAAAACTTCTATATGGCAAAAGTCAAAGGAAATTTTCAGGATCATTATAACACGGATTTAATTTTTAAGAAAAACAAAGTAGAAGCTCGTTGTAATTGTCCATTAAAAGAAGAATGGTGCAAACACGCAGTTGCAGTTGCTTTAAAAGCCATAGATGAACACGCTTATGAAGATTGGCTGGAGACAAAATATGGCATGGAATTTGATTTCCCTGATGAGAATACTGCTTTAACAGAAGAACCACAAGGGAACTATATATTCCATTTTAACTCTAAAAGAAAAGCTAATTTCTTTTCCGTTTTAGTACGTTCAAGAGAAACCGGAAAAGTTGTAAGACAAATAGAACCAATTTTAAGAGCTTTAATTGAGGCACAAAAACAAGATAAAAATTTTGAGCTTAATAACTCTCAAAAAGTTGAAGTTGCCATATTTCAACAGCTTTTAACCGTTTCCAGACAAGATAAAAAAGCCGGATGGTATGATATTCCAATCACAAAATTCGGGCCGATGTTTAGTCTTTTATCAAAAGCAGATGAAGTTTTAGATGAAAAAACAAAAGAAAGACTAAAATTTACTGATCAAGAATGGAAACTTGTTTTGAACGTCAATACAGGTGCTCAAGGAACTATTCTTTTATCCTTAGAATGGAGAAGACCTGATAAAGATGATGTATATCCACTTGAAGAAGTTAGATATTTTTCAAGACATTTAAAATGGGGAAGATATAAAAACATAATATTCCCGACAAATATTGCAATGAATTCTCTCCCTCAAAATATTCTCAAATCATCATTTACTGATTTGAAAGACGCTGACGGTGGCAAATTTATCTATGAAGAACTTCCGAAACTTCAAGAAATTATGGATGTTGAAATTGCAGATAACATTAGCCAGTTAATGCTTACAGAACGTCCTCCTTTGAATATTGTTACAATGGGTATTGATTATGATCAATCTTTAAAAGCGTCTTTAGAATTTGAATATGATGGAGTTGTTGTTCCGTATTCAAAAACTACAGCGGAGAAATCCCCTTATATCACAATTAAAAAACCTGGAGAAGATTTAGTTTATTGGATAAAACGTAATCTAAAACATGAACAAGAAGCTTATCAAATGCTTTTGGCTTGCAGATTTGTTCCTATGCAGACAAACAACCTAGCTTTAGAAAAAGAAAATGCAATTGATTTTTATAATTATTATATTAAACAGGCAGGAGAAGGCTGGAAATTTGTCGAAAAAGATGATATGACATTTTTTAAACTTTTAGATGATCCGTTTAGATTATGTGCAAAAATCGACTTTACAGAAGAAGCTGAAGACAGTTTTGAAATATTCTTGTATGGTCAAGTTGGCGATGAAATTATCAACTTTGACGAAATATATGACACTATTCAAAGCGGCGAAAAATACAGCAGAATAAGAAGTTTAGGCTTTGTTGAATATCCGGCGCAAAATATTTATGCAATGATGAGAGCCTTTAATTCTTTTGATGTTTACAGAAATAATGAAAATAAATTTATCGTAAAAACATATCGTGCAGGTTTGATAAACGAACTTAAGAACCTTGATGTAGAACTTGTCTTAAGCGATAAATTCCAAAAATTCTGGGAACAAATGTCAACATTTTCTACTTCTGAGAATTTGGAACTTCCAAAAGGGATTAATGCAGAATTCCGCGAATACCAAATCAAAGGTTTTGGATGGCTTTGGTTTATGTATAAATACGGGCTAAACGGAATCTTAGCAGATGATATGGGACTTGGTAAAACATTGCAAGCACTTGCTGCAATCCAAAAAGCTAAAGAAGAAGACGGTCCTATGCCAGTACTTGTTATATGTCCAACAACAGTCGTGTTCAACTGGGAATCAGAAATTCAGAAATTTGCTCCGACATTGACGACCTTAAAAATTGCAGGAGCTGACAGAAAACTTTTATTCAAAGAAATTCCAAACTATGATGTAATTATAACAAGTTATGCACTTGTAAGACGTGATATCAACAAACTTAAGGAATACAATTTCAGATATGTAATTCTTGACGAATCCCAAAATATTAAAAACGCAATGTCACAAACAGCTCAAGCTGTTAAAAAGCTGCAAGCATCACATAAATTGGCACTTTCAGGTACTCCTATTGAAAATAAATTGGAAGAATTATGGTCTGTATTTGACTTTTTAATGCCAGGATTCTTATTTAATATGGCAGAATTCAACGCAAGATATGTAAATCCTATTATGGAACGTCAAGACAAGACTGTTGAAAAACGCTTAAAATTACAAATTTATCCGTTCATCTTACGTCGTATGAAAAGAGATGTTGCAAAAGATTTGCCTGATAAAGTCGAAAATATTGCTTATTGCGAATTGACAGATGAACAAAGAGATTTTTATCTGCAAGTTCTTGACAGCACTAAAGAAGAACTATTCAAATCTATTGAACAAAACGGTCTTGAAAAAAGCAGATTATCAATTTTCTCAGCACTTTTGAGATTGCGTCAAATCTGCTGTCACCCAAGACTGTATGATAAAAATAATGTTAAAAATATAATGAAATCAGGCAAATTTGAAAAATTAAAAGTAATGCTTGAAGAAATTATTGACGAAGGACATAGAATTCTTTTATTCAGCCAATTCGTCGATATGCTTGACATAATCAAAGCTTGGCTGGAACGCGAAGGTATTCCTTATGAATATTTGACAGGGAAAACGAAAGACAGACAAGGTGCTGTTGAAAGATTTAATTCAACACCATCTATTCCAATATTCTTAATCAGCTTAAAAGCCGGCGGAACAGGGTTAAACTTAACAGGTGCAGATTACGTCATCCATTACGATCCTTGGTGGAACCCTGCTGTTGAAGACCAAGCTACAGATAGAGCCTACCGTATCGGCCAAACTAAAAAAGTATTTGTATACAGACTTATCACAAAAAATACTGTTGAAGAAAAAATTCAAAAACTTAAAACAGTTAAAAGAAACCTTGTTGATAGCGTAATTTCTGTTGATAGAAATATTGTAAAATCTCTCACAATGGATGATATTAGAGAAATATTTACCGTTGACTAATTTAAATAAAAAAAATTACAAATAAAAAAAGCACCCATAAAGAGTGCTTTTTTTATACTTTCAAAAAATTGCTTATTTTTTGTTAACAGCTTCTTTGAATTTTTTACCTGCTGAGAATGCTGGAACTGTTGTTGCAGGGATTTTTAATTCTTTACCAGTTTGTGGGTTGCGGCCAATTCTAGCAGCTCTTTTTCTAGATTCAAATGTACCAAAACCAACTAAAGTAACTTTTTTACCTTTAGAAACTGTTTTTTGAATAGTTTCAATTAAAGCGCTCAATACTTCTGAAGCTTCTTTTTGAGTTACGCTTGATTTTTTTGCAATTTCTTGTACTAATTCTTCTTTGTTCATTTTAAAACTCCTTCTTCTTTGTACATAAATCATTATAGCTGATTTTTTTTATAACGCAAGCTTTTTAACGTTTTTTAACAAAATTTTACCCGAAAAACATATAAATAGATGAATTATTTAACAAAAAGTAATGAAAATGCACAAATTTAAGCACTTTAAATAACTTTTTGATATAATATTGTAGGAATTAAAAAGGGAGTATCAAAGGTATTTAACAAATGAAAGAAAGAATCCTATTATTCACTATTGTCTTTGGGCTTGGAATTTTTATATACATCTTTCAAAGTTATTTTAACACGGTTTGGGGACTTGCTCTTTTATGCACATTCATGTTTATATATGCTTTATTCCTTAACCTTTCATACAAATTGCAAAAAAGAAAATTACAAAAATTCCCACAAATTATTAATCCGAATTATAAACCCTTTGTATCAATTTTAATCCCAGCACATAACGAAGAAGGCGTTATAGCATCAACTGTTGAAAATATTCTTAATATGGATTATCAAAACTTTGAAATAATCGTAATTGATGATAGAAGTTCTGATAATACAGCCTCAGTGATTAAAGATTTAGAAAACAAGCATGATAAAGTTAAAGCATTAATTAGAGAAAAAGATGCATTCCCGGGGAAATCCGCTGTATTAAATGATGCATATAAAATTGCTAAAGGAGAAGCTATTCTTGTATTTGATGCTGATGCAACTGTAGAACCTGATTTCCTATCTAAGTTAATACCAAACCTTGAGCCAAAAGATGTCGGAGCTGTTCAGGTAAGAAAAGTTATCAGAAACAAAAATCAAAACCTTTTGACCAGATGCCAAAATAATGAATATACAATGGATACTCACTTCCAAGTCGGAAGAGATTCTATAAAAGGCGCAGTTGAACTTAGAGGTAACGGTGAACTTATAAAAAGAGAAGCTATTGATGATATCGGCGGATGGAACAATTACACAATCGTTGATGACCTTGATATGTCAACAAGATTACACATAAAAGGTTGGGATATAAGATTCTGTCCCGATGCAATTGTGTATGAAGAAGGAATTGCATACATTAGACCTCTTTACAGACAACGCAGAAGATGGCTTGAAGGAACAATAAGAAGATATTTAGAATACGCAGGAGATGTTTTATTTTCTAAAGACATGTCTTTAAGAGCAAGCCTTGATATGACTGCATATATTACACAGTTCATTATGCCCGGATGGTTTTTGATGGAAATACTGATTAGAGGATTCAAAGTCCTTGCAAAACAAGCACCTCCTCATATGCTTTATTCATCAATATTTATCGGATGTATAATTGGTTTTGGGTTCTTCTTTGCAGCTAGATATGCCCTAAGACGTTATGATTATATGCCAAGACTTGATGCAACTTTTGAAGCTTTAGAAACATCAGTTTATCTTTTTATAATCTGGTTCCCGCTTGTATTATATATATGTTTCAAAATTCTTTTTATGAAAAAGGATATGAACTGGGGAAAAACTGCTCACGGACTTGTTTTAGAAGAAGAAGCCAGCATTAAAGCATTCATAAAAAAAGAACTTGATAAAACAAAACAATACACAAAAGAATATACTGAAAAATACAGAGAAAAATTAAAACAAATACTAGCAGAAAAAACTGAAATTTTAACAAATAATTACACACGAACAGAACATGAAGCCGAAAAAGGAGAAAAATAAATGACTACAGAAACACTCATTAATGTAAAAAATAAAATCAGAGATGTAAAAGATTTTCCAAAACCGGGAATTATTTTCAGAGATATTACAACAGCTTTAAAAGACCCTGAAACATTGAAAGTAATGATAGATTACCTTTGCGATCAATTTAAGGATACTAAAATTGACTATATCGCAGGGATTGAAAGCCGTGGTTTTATTTTTGGAATGCCTATGGCATACAAACTCAATGCAGGTTTTGTCCCTATCAGAAAACCAAATAAATTACCTGCTGAAACTTTTTCTCAAGAATATGCACTTGAATATGGAACTGACAAAATTGAAGTTCACAAAGACGCTTTTCCTCAAGGCGCTAATGTCTTAATAGTAGATGATCTTTTGGCTACAGGAGGAACTGCAGAAGCTGCTTGTAAACTCGTTAAAAAGACAGGCGCAAACTTGGTTGGAATAGCATTTTTAATTGAATTGACAGACTTAAACGGTAGAGAAAAATTAACAGATTCGCCAAAAACTGTTTCAATGCTAAAATACTAAAAAACAGATAAATAAAAAAATCAGGCTTATTGCCTGATTTTTTTTATCTTTTGTATATCTGTTCTTTTGTAATTGCAATATCTTCAAATATATAATTTTTTAAATATTCCACAGCTTCTGATGGAGTAGACGCAATATAATATAATCTTTTAGATTCTTCTCTAGCAAAATTTTGAGCAACTATTTCTTCAAAAAAATCGTTAAGTTTATTATAAAACCCATTTGTATTTAGCAAAACAATAGGTTTGTTATTATAACCAAGCTGCTTTTGAACAACCATTTCAGAAAGTTCTTCCAAAGTTCCAAACCCACCCGGCAAAGCAACAACAGCATCTGACAATTCGTCCATTTTGGCTTTTCTGCTTCTCATACAAGGAGTCACAAAAAGATCTACACATTCATCTGTGTAAACTCCCATATTGTGCAATTTTTCAGGCATAACTCCAATTATTTGCGCTCCATTTTGTTTTACTTTTTCCGCACAAGCCCACATCAAGCCCAATGAACTTCCGCCATAGACCATGTCAAATCCGGCTTTCCCCAGCAAATCTCCGAATTCAGAAGCTGCATCGTAATATGATGAATCCAAAAAATTACAAGATGATGCAAATACACATACTCTTTTAATATTATTCATCAAAGCCTCCGCCTATCTTATAATAATAAGAACAACTAATACCTGTTCCTGATTCTGAACAGTCCCGCTTCAAAGAATCCATGTCATAATCAAACCCAAAAGGTTCTATGTGACCGCCATCATATATGTTAACTCCAAAAATATCTTTTCCCCACCTGTTTGGAGGCAACAATCCATTCATATCAAACATCATTATAAATAATACATCATAAGATTTTTCATTTTTTAAATCCTTTATACCAACAATTGTATTATTTTCTGCGAAATAAAAATCATCAAAATAGTATCTTTGTCCAGGATTTATTTTTGAACCGTTCATATAACGCGGGTTGTAATGTTTTACTTGAAGATTATAAGTCCCTATACGCAAGTAGGGCTTTACAATTGCAAGAAGAATTAACTCACGTTGTTCAGGCGTTTTAGCCTTATTCATACTCTTTATCATATCATCAGATACATGAGCATTTATAACTGAAAACATATATTCTACAAGATTAAATCTTTCATTCCATTTCGAAATAAAATTTGCCTGACGGTTGCTCTCTATTGATACCGGCATTATTAACAAAAGAACACCTAACATTACAAATAGCGCTATTGAATATTCAAGTTTCCAACACCTTTTGCCTGCCATAATTCCTCTCTTATTATGCCATATCTATTCGTTTTTTTTCTGCAACAAGTTTGTCATAAACCCATTCGGGAACAAAGTTTTTCCCAAGTATAATCTGACCGTTCATAATATTTGGAGCATGAAAATCAGACCCACCGGTTACTATAAGCCCTAATTCTTCTGCCATTGATGAAAAATACTCAACACAAGCAGGAGAATGCTTTCTGTGATAAGCTTCAATACCTCTTAAGCCATACTGCATCAGTTCTTTAATTAATTCTTCTGCAATATCCAAATCATGAGGATGTGCTATTACAGGAACACCTCCAGCATCATATATAATTTCAACCGCATCTTGAGGAGTAACTGTTTTTCTTTGAACATAAACAGGAGAATCATCATGAATATATTTAGAATAAGCCTCTATCACACTTGTTGTTCCACCTGAGTTTGTAATAGCTTTTGCAATATGAGGACGACCTATGCTGCCGCCTTGCGCAACTTGTTTTTTTATGTCTTCAAACTTTATTTTAATACCTTCTTTTTTGGCCAAAAGATTTATGATTTCTTTTGCCTGCTTAACACGAGCTTGTTGCTGCATTTTTAGCATATTTTGGAAATCACTGTTATTAACATCCATAAAATATCCCAAAATATGGACTTCATAATTTTTATATAAAGTATTAACCTCAATACCCCGAATTATTTCAAGTTTATCTTCTCTGTTTGTCTTTTTTAAATAATCCTTCGCGACCGGATATGACAAAACGTTGTCATGATCTGTCAAAGCGATTACTTGTAATCCGACATCTATTGCTGTGTCAACAATCTTCTCAGGCGAAAACACACCATCTGAATATAGGGTATGAATGTGTAAATCACTTTTCATTGTCCGCTTCCTTTACTTTATCTGATAACAAAAAAACTCTTTTTATAGCAACAGTATGCCCGCTAATTGGGTTTATTTCAACCTCAACAGCATTTGTTTGGACGACATTACCGTCTGCTACATCGTATCGTTCAGGTATAACAGTTGTAAAACGATTTAAAGATGTTTTGTAATCCATTCCGATTACACTATCTTTCGTTCCACAAAATCCTGCGTCAGTTATATACCCCATATTATTAACTATTTGTTCATCTGCAGTTTGAACATGTGTATGAGTCCCAAAGAATGCACTTAAGCCAAGTTCTGAACAAAAACGAGCAAAGCAAATTTTTTCGGCTGTAGCTTCTGCATGAAAGTCTAAAATAACTATTGGCGTAATTTCTTTTAATCGTTTAATTTCATCTCTTACGAGAGTCCATTGAGATTCTATAGGAGCCATGAAAACTCTTCCCAGCACATTTATAACTCCTATTTTTATACCATTTTGGATTTCAAAAACACGACTGCCAGAACCCTGAGTATTTTCAGGATAATTAAAAGGCCGAATAAGTTTATCGGCATTATCGATGTAGTTAAAAATTTCTTTTTTATCCCAAATATGATTTCCTGATGTCATACAATTTAAACCATATTCGGATAATTCATTATAATTCTTTTCAGTTAACCCAAAGCCATGAGATGCATTTTCAACATTAGCAATGATAAAATCATAATTTTGCTTATTTTTTTCCAAAAAATCTTTTATGACATTCCTGCCTGGTCTGCCTACCAAATCTCCAAAAAATAAAACTTTTAATATATTATCATCACTCTTCAACATAATTTTATTTATCCTAAAGTCTTGAGATCAGGAAGTTTAGCTATTTTATAAAAGCTTACCTTCCTGACATCTTAACTTATTATTTTATTTAGCAATTTCAGTTGTTCTAAACTCTCTTACGACTGTAACTCTGATTTGTCCAGGGTAATCAAGTTCATCTTCAATACGTTTTGCCACATCCCTTGCAAGTTTTTGTGAAGCCAAATCATCAAATTTTTCAGATTCAACAATAATTCTAACCTCACGGCCTGCTTGTACGGCAAACGATTGTTTGATTCCATCATAACTATTTACGATTTCTTCAATTTTTTGTAAACGTTTAATATAAATTTCTAATGTATCACGTCTTGCGCCAGGTCTGCCTGCAGAAATTGCATCTGCAACCTTTACAAGAACAGCTTCAATTGTATTGGCCACAACATCATCATGGTGTGCTTCTATTGCATGAATAACTTCAGGGCTTTCTCCGTAACGAGCTGCAAGTTCTACTCCTAGCTGAATATGAGTTCCTTCTTGAGTTTGATCAACAGCTTTGCCTATATCATGCAAAAGCCCTGCACGTTTCGCAATTTTTTCATTAGCTCCAATTTCAGCTGCCAACATACCTGCAATATGACCAACTTCCAATGAGTGTTTTAAAACATTTTGACCATAACTTGTTCTATAGTATAAACGCCCTAATGTTTTTATAAGCTCTTTGTTCAAACCCATAACACCCATTTCTAAAGCAGCATTTTCACCCTCTTCCCAAATTTTTCTATCGATTTCTTCTTGGGCTTTTTCAACCATTTCTTCAATTCTTACAGGGTGAATTCTTCCATCAACAATTAATTTTTCTAAAGCTAATTTTGCAATTTCACGTCTTACAGGGTCAAAGCTTGATAATACAACAGCTTCAGGAGTATCATCAATAATTAAATCAACACCTGTCAATGTTTCTAATGCTCTAATGTTACGACCTTCACGACCGATTATACGGCCTTTCATTTCATCGTTTGGCAATGCTACTACAGAAACTGTTGTTTCGACAACTTGTTCTATCATACATCTTTGCATTGTTGTTGATAAAATTTCTTTTGCTTTTTCCAAAGATGTTTCTTTAATCTTAACTTCATTTTCACGAATTAACTGCATTTGTTCTTGAGCTAAATCGTGTTTTAATTGTTCCAAAAGCATATTTTTAGCGTCTTCTGCGGACATGCCAGAAATTCTTTCTAGTTCTGTTGTTTGCTTTTGAACAATTTCTGCTAAATAATCTTCTTTTTCTAATAATTCATCAATTTTTCTTTGCACTTGAAGATCTTTATCTGTATATTCTTGGATTTTATCTTCAAGCATATCTTCACGTTTTGCAAGTTTTTGTTCTTGCCTTGTAAGTTCTTGTCTACGTTCTCTTTCTTCCTCGTTTAATTTTTCTCTGTCATCTTGAAGTTCTTCAATTGCTTTAATTCTTGCTTCTTTTAAAAGCAATTTTTCCTTTTCTTCCAATGCCTTTTTGTCTTTTTCAACGGATAGAAATGCAGATTTCATTTTGCTTTGCTGGACAAAAAGCATAGCGATTAATGCTATTACCGCAACAATCGCAATAATTAATAAAAAGTCCATAAAGTTTTATACCTTATCCTTATCTATTTTTTTATATAATACATGCAATTCCCGATACATATATCCTATCGGGCTGAAACTATTTATTTATTTTAAGTTACGTCATTGCATATATTCCAAAAAAATATTTACTACTACATCTGTAAATATAATATCATAATTATATGTTTTTGTATAGTACAAATTTATAAATTGATACATATTATCTTACGATTTACAAAGTAAATTTATAGTGGTATACTGACTGAAAAAAGGAGAGAGATAATATGGAAATTAAAGTTTCACAAGATGTAAAAAACACTCCTGTAGAAGTTTTGGTTATTAATAAATTTGAAGGTGAAAAAACTTCTCAGGAACTTGCCAACACTTATGCTGTGGATAAAGACCACTTTGAAGGCAAATTTGGCCAAACATATTTGTTACATACTTTAGGCCAAATTCCTGCCGATAAAATATTAATCATCGGCTTTGGTAAAAAAGAAGAATTTGATCATAATAAAATGAGAGAAGCTGTTGCAAAATCAATCAAAAAATTGCAACAGATTAAAGCAAAAAAAGCAGCTTTTGATTTTGATGTAAACGCAGATTATGGCAAATCTGCTACAATTGGCGCAATGATTGCAGATTATGCATACGACAAATACAAATCAGAAAAAGCTCACCATTTAGATGAAATTACATTTGCTAGATTTACACAAGAAGATGTGAATGAAGGAATTATCTTTGGTGAAGCAATGAAATTCACAAGAGACCTTGCAAATACACCTGCACAAATTGCAACTCCAACAAAACTTGCACAAATCGCAAAAGGGTTAGAAGGCATTGAAACCAAAGTATTCGATAAAGACGAAATCGAAAGAATGGGTATGGGAGCATACTTAGCAGTTGGACAAGGAAGCGTCCAACCTCCTAAATTTATTCATATGAAATACACAGGTAAAAATATTAAGAAAAAAATTGCACTTATCGGTAAAGGTATTTGCTTTGACTCAGGCGGACTTGATATCAAACCGGCATCATCTATGCTTACAATGAAAGATGATATGTCAGGTGCAGCTTGTATATTGGGTGTAATGAGAGCTCTTGCGGAATTAAAACCTGATATGGAAGTTCACGGGATAATTGCAGCTTGTGAAAATATGCCATCCGGTTCATCTTACAAACCTGGAGACATTCTAACGGTTAAAAACGGGAAAACAATTGAAGTTGATAATACAGATGCCGAAGGAAGATTAACACTTGCAGATGCGCTATGTTATGCTTGTGATCTTGGTGTTGATGAAGTAATTGATATTGCAACATTAACAGGTGCTTGTATGGTTGCACTGGGCACTGTAGCTTCAGGAATTATGGGCAATGATGAAGAAATGATTGGACGTCTTATCAAAACTGCTAAAGATTCCGGTGAAACATATTGGCAATTACCAATGTTCAAAGAATATATGGACAGCTTGAAATCTGATATTGCAGATATGAAAAATACAGGTTCTCGCTATGGCGGAGCTTCTACTGCAGGACTATTCTTACAAGAATTTGTTAAAGATACAAAATGGTGCCATATTGATGTAGCAGGAACTGCATATATTGAAAAGCCTCAAAAAGAATTCATTGCAGGGGCTACAGGCATAGGCGTAAGAACTCTTTTAAATTACGTAATGGGAAAATAAAAAATTTATTATTCTCAATTTATAAAAAATTCCCTCAATCTTTATCAAGAAAGAGGGAATTTTTATTATTTATTATCAAAATATTTTTCTAAACTATCTGCAATCGCTTTTGCATATTGTTTCTGAAACTCAGGATTAATTAAATTTGCATTATCTTCAGGGTTTATTAAATAAGACACTTCTATCAAAAGACTTATTGCATTTGTATTACGAACAACAGCAAGGCTCCCTTGGCGAACTTTATCATTTGGAACACCTATTTCTGAAACAACAGTGTCCATAATCATATCTGCAAGAGGTCTCGCTTGAGGATAATAATAATAAATACTTGTACCTCTGTTTTTATTTGGATCTTGGCCGTCAGGCAAGGCATTCCCATGGATGCTTATTAAAACAACAGAATCAACAGTATTTGCAATATCTACTCTATCCTTTAGACCGACATAAATATCATTTTTACGAGTCATGGTAACCTTTGCTCCACGTTTTTTTAACTCTTCTTCAACTAATTTGGCTATAGACAAATTAATATCTTTTTCTTTGTTTCCAAGACAAGCAACTGCGCCATTTTCAGAGCCGCCATGACCAGGGTCAATTGTTATTTTTATATTATGTAAAGGTCTTATTGAGTGGGCAAGAATTGGTTTTCTAATCTTTAATATAAAGTCATTACCTTTATATTCGCCGCTATACCCGATGAGCTGACGTTTGGTCAATGTATCTTTTACAGGCACTTTCATAACAAAAGTATCATCCGGCTGTTCTTTTACATTATAAAATTTCATCAAAAAAGTATCCCCCTCAACCATTTCAAAAGGAACTCTTTTATCTAAATGAAAAATAAATGTATAAAACTCCTTGCTGTCAACATATTCGTATCCAAATAATGTTGCAGGATTTACTGAAAAATTTTCAAATGCTTTTACATTTGATTTAGAAATCCACCCATATTTATTTTTTCCAAGTAAAACTCTATAAAACCCACTCTGTTCTCCATCAACTACCAACTCAATATTTCGCTGTAAATGGGCCAAACGATTTATTCCTGCATCAACAGGAGTTGAACGCAAAGGGGCTTGTTCTGTTGTCACATAAAAATATTTTTTTTCTTTATAAGGAAGAAAAACAGCAGGGTTTGAAGCTTTTGACTTTATATCAGGACGAGTTATGACAAACACTTTTTTCTCATCATCAGATTGCAATACAAAAGTATTAGCTCCGGTATTTAAATTCACAACGTATGCAAACGCCCCTGTAGGATGAAGCGGAATATTTTGGCCGTTTATCTTTAATGGCTTATTTGAAGAACCAATAAAAAATGTAGAATTTGCATTTATTATAACGTCATTTTGAGCCGGATAAACAACATCAAAAGCTAAAACATTATTACCTAATAACAACAACCCCATTAATAAAAATATTTTTTTCATAAAATTATTATACAACAAAGTTAAAATTATTTAATATTTATTTCTTTTATAACTTGTTATGCTAAAATTATAAAAAGAGAGGGATATGTTTTGAGAAGAAGATTGCGCAACGAGCCGGAAAATGAAATAGAAAAACGCAACAAAACTTTTGACCAAGTCGTTGGTTTTTTACACATATTTTTTGTGTGTTTTATGGTACTTCTTGTGATTTACTTGTTTTTTATACAAGTAATTGATGTCGGTAAATATAGAGCCCGTGCAAGAAGTCAGCGTGTTGGAAGAATTTTTTCAATGCGCGGAGATATCTTCGACAGAAACGGCATTAAACTTGCTACAGATAAAGTATATTCTGATGTCTACGCTCACCCGGCAGATTATGATCATTCTCCGGAAGAACTTGCAAAAATGCTTGCACCAATTTTGAAAATGCCTAAAGATACTCTTTTACAAAAATTGAAAAAACCCGGTCCTGTCATTACATTAAAAAAAGATATTGACAGAAATGCCGCAAAACAAATTTCTAAATTACATTTAAGGGAAATAAGTTTAGGCAAAAAAAACACACGTGAATACCCTCAAGGAACATTAGCCGCTCACGTTCTTGGGTATTATAATTTTGATGCGGATATTGCAAATGGTATAGAATACACAGCAAAAGACAAACTGGAACATGTTATTAACACCGTAAAATATCAGAAAACAAGAGATGGCAAAATTATTTATGATTTTACAACAGATCCTGTTGCAACAACTACAAATCCTAAAGGGGAAAATATAACCTTAACTATAGATGCAGCTATTCAACACGTTTGCGAAAAAGAAATCGAAAAAATGGTTACGGAAAAAGAAGCCCTAAGGGGGACTGTAATAGTTATGAATCCTAAAAACGGCGAAATATTAGCTTATGCAGTTTATCCGACTTTTGATCCAAATAACTATAGAAAAGCTACCCCTCAACAGCTTAAAAATTGGACTTTGACTGACGTATTTCCTCCGGGATCAACATTTAAAACAGTTACTGTTGCAAGTGCCATGGATTTAGGAAAAATTAATGAACACTCTAAAATTCTAGACACAGGGAAAACATCTATTGGGAAATGGGAAATTAAAAACTACGACTATAACGTACACCCATATCCTGGAGAAATTTCTTTGGAATCTTTGTTTGAGCACTCAAGCAATATTGGCTCTATCAATGTTGCAAAATGACGAACCCGCTGGTGCATTAAGGAATTGGCTGACCAGTAAGGGAATAACTAA
>CALVGY010000023.1 GCA_944327215.1 Candidatus Gastranaerophilales bacterium
GGCTGGAGTTGCAAACGCACTTTATTTTGCTAAAAATCTTGTAAAATCAGATATGAAACATGGCGGACTTGAAGTTATGTTCACTCGTGATGAAGAAAATAACCTTTTAGGAATCAGAAATGCCAACCTAAAAAACTTCAAATCAAAATACGTACTTGTACTAGATAGTGATACATTAGGTCAATGCGAAGTTTCCGGTGCTAGTTACACATTGGCAAGAATTAAAGTTCACAGCTTTAAAGGCGGCCATTCAGGTATTGATATCGGAGATAAAACACGAGCAAATGCTGCAAAATTAATTGCTGATTTAATTTCTTCACTTCCACAAGGCGTATTCTATGAAGAAGAAGGCACTGTTGTAACATCTTGCAACTTGGGCGGAATTTCTGCAGGAAACATCAATGTTACAAATATCATTAATACAGATGCAGAAGTAAGCTATTCAATAAGAAGTTCAAGCCGCAAAAAAGAAGAAGAATTAAAAAACAAAATGACTTTAACTGTTGATGAATTTAACGTTAAAAATAAAGAAATTGCAAAAGCTACCATAGAATTTGAAGAACATCTTCCTCCTTTTGAAAAATCTGATGATGAATATATTCCAATTCTTTTTGAAACTGCTGCAAAAAAAGCCGGCGTAGAACCGGATATTACATCATTCCACGCAGGTGCAGAAACTCATATTTATGCGAATGAAACAAACGCAAATAATGATAAATTTGTTCCATACTTGCTTGGTTTGGCAACAGTATGCAATATGCATTCAAAAAATGAATATTTAGATTATAAATCAATGCTAAAAGGGCAAGAAGTTTTAAAAGAATTATTTAAAGCTTTTAATGCATAAATTAAATATAAAAATTTTAACGGCATTATATTATAAATATAATGCCGTTTTTTTTATGCTTTATTATCAACAATTTTTTCTGCAGGAGCAAGTCCGGGCTCCAAATCAGAACCTGTTATCCATTTTCTGAATTTAAATTGAGTCTTAGGCAATACATAAGCAAGCAAAAAGCTACTTAGAGCAACATTTGTAATTATATTTGCAGATTTAGCAAATTTTGATTTTTTTACAAATGCTTTAAACGCAGGCTCAGACATTCCTTTTGCTTTTTCAGCAAAAGCTTTTATATCATCTCTAAATTTTGCAAGATTTTTAATATCAACATACGCTCTTGGATCTCTTACATCATTATCAAGCATTTTTATTTTTTTGAATTTCTTTGCGAATTTTATAAACTGAGTGTCTTTATTTGAAACGTTATCAACAAATTTTAGCAAATCATCCGCATTTGTTGATCTCGGCAAGTTATTTAATATACTTCCGTCTTTAACTTGCTCAATAAATTCCTTATCTGCAAGCATAACAGGGTCTAATTCTACACCTGTCATCTTGTTTAAGCCTTTTTCAATCCATTTTGGAGCAACAAAATTTAGAAACATCATGCCTGCCATCTTGAATGAAATATCATATGCTTCATTTTTATTCCTTGCAGTTCCGACTCTACCAACAGCATAACCTCCATCAGTTACTGCCATTTTATCTTGCGCCGAAAAATTAGCCACTTTAGCAAGCCAATTTCCTGTAAAATTTACATCTTTATTCTTATAAAATCTGTCTTTCTGTAAAAAAGAAACATTAGATGACGATTTTTGCTGAGCTTCTTTTTTTCTTAAATTTTCAATTTTTTTAGCAGAAGATGCAAAAATAAGTTTTGGTAAAATAAAGCCCATAAATAAAATAGGGATTGTCGTAGATGCTATAAATTTTGATGCAAGAAGCGCTTCATACATTTTTTTGTTATTTTTAACTTTTAACAAATCTTTTACAGCATCAGGTGCAGAATCTTTGAATTTTTTAATATTATAATCAATACCTTGAATCCCATTTTCTTCTTTAAATAATTTTAAATTAACATCAGGATTCAATCCTCTTGATTTTATATACTTGTCACACAGCCAACCAACAAGAGGAATACCGCCAAGCCAAACAGCTGATACAGAATATTCATCCAAAAATCTTTCCCTTGCAGCAAGATAAGCTATACCCTTTGACTCCTTTTTATTCTGTTCATAAGTAAGCGCAATCTTTGTCGGAACCTCAATTCCGCAGTCACGAACGATTAAAGGGTAAACACTGTTATTATTGCCGATTGCTGATATTATATTTGCTATTGTCATTTTATTTTCTCCAATTCCTTTACAAAAAAAATAGTCCTTCGTGCACTTTTTAAAGCTCCTTGAAAGACTATTTTTTAACGGAATTGTTTTATTTAAAAATCTTTAAAGCGTGCACCACCAATCCCATAGTCCTACAAGGTCGCTATGATGATGGATATGATGTAGTTTTAAAGAATTAATTTTTATCATAAATTTCCTTTATTTAAATATACTAACCTAAAAATTAAAACTTGACAAGACTATTTTTTTCTCGCTTGTAAATTTCTATAGTAATTAGGCCAAAAGCCATCTGCATTATTAAATTTTTTATTTAGTTTTTGCTTAATTTCAGCTCTTTTGGCATAAACTTCATTTCTCAAGCCTTCTGTTTCTTTGAAAGTTTTTGAGTAATCAACAGCAAACTCATTATTTGCTTTTTCTAAATCATTTAAATCTATATTTTTGAATGCTTCAACTAAATTTTCACCAGATGATTTTACAACTTTCGGTTTCACATTTTCAAGCCCGGGAATAAATCTGACAGTATTAACCGCTGTCAAAATAAATTCTGCAGCCTTTTCTTTTGCATTATAGATTGCATCAGCTAAAACAAATTTGTTATTATTTATTTTATAAATATCTTCAACTTTTTTAAATACATCTGCCGAATAACTATTGTCAGGAACCATCTTCTTATATAATCTTGAATTTATTCCTGCAGTAAAGGTATTTTGATAATTTGAATTAATTTTTTTAACTTGCATACACAACACTCATTGTAAATGTCTAAAACTTCAAATATTAAAATTTGCTATTTTTCTATAAATTATTAAAGAAAGTTTGTACTTCCTCTTTTTTGCTCAATAAACTGATTTTTATCAAAACAGTTTTATCTTTTGATGTTTGTCCTTTTATTATTTCAAAACTTGATTTCGGTACTTTTAATTGCTTTGATAAAAATTCAATCACAGCTTTATTTGCCTTGCCGTCAATAGGCTGAGAAGTTATTTTTATTTTCAAGGAATCATCTGTCTTAATTATCTCATTTTTACTTGAATTTGGCGACACTCTGACCGATAAGATTAATCCTTCTTTAACTTCTTTTATCATTTTTTATAATCCTTATGAATGAAATTTTTTATTTTACTTGAAAAATTAAAATAAAATCTGTATTATGATTATATCATGAGCGAAAAACCTCTTTTTGAAGATATAAAAAAAGAACTTGTTGCACAAAACAGAGAGCCTGCAGAAATTGAAGAAATAGAAAAAGCATACCTGTTTGCAAAACGTTTGCACGAAGGTCAATATAGAATTTCTGAAGAACCTTATATTATCCACCCTGTGGAAGTTGCAAAGATTCTTGTAGGCTTAAAAGTAGATTCTCATACCCTTGAAGCGGCTTTTTTACACGATATCTTAGAAGACACAGATACTCAACCGGAAGAAATCGAAAAACTTTTTGGCAAAGATGTTTTATCCCTAGTTCAAGGGGTTACAAAACTTGGGAAATTACAATTTAAATCAAAAGAAGAACGTCAAGCCGAAAACTTTAGACGTCTGTTTATTGCAATGGCTAAAGATATCAGGATAGTATTCTTGAAATTGGCCGACAGACTTCATAATATGAGAACCCTCAATTTTATGACTCCTGTCAAACAGCAAAAAATTGCACGTGAAACTCTTGATATTTTTGCTCCTTTAGCAAACCGTTTAGGGATCTATAAAATTAAGGCAGAACTTGAAGATTTATCTCTAAGATATCTTGAACCTGACAAATATTTTGAAATTGCACGTCTTGTTTCTCAAACAAAAGCTGATAGAGAAGCTACTGTTAAAATTTTAATTGATAAAATTTCTGCTGACGTTAAAAAAGCAGGGATTAATGCTCAAATTACAGGTAGAGCAAAGCATTACTACAGTATCTACAGCAAAATGAAACGATTAAATATCGCATTTCATGATTTATATGATATTACAGCAGTCCGCGTAATTGTTGATACAGAAAAAGAATGTTACGAAGTTTTAGGGCTAATTCATTCCCAATTTAAGCCAATTCCGGGACGTTTCAAAGATTATATTGCAATGCCTAAAGGCAATATGTATCAATCTTTGCACACATCAGTTATTGGACCGCGTTCAAAACCTCTTGAAGTACAAATCAGAACTTGGGAAATGCATGAAGTTGCAGAATATGGTATCGCAGCACACTGGAGATACAAAGAAAAAGGTTCTCAAAAAGCAAATAACCCAACAGATATGCAATTTTCTTGGATGAGAAAGCTTGTAGAATATGACAAAGATATGTCTTCTGCAGAAGATTATGTAAACTCTGTCAAACTTGATTTATTCTCAGATCAAGTTTTTGCATTCACTCCAAATGGAGATGTTTTTGATTTACCGGTTAATGCAACACCAGTCGATTTCGCTTACAGAATTCACTCAGAAGTCGGGAACAAAACAGTTGGAGCACTCATCAATGGTAGAATTGCACAACTTGATACCAAACTTCATAACGGAGATATTGTAGAAATTCTTACATCAAAGACTCCTGCACCAAGACTCGATTGGCTAAACTTTGTTGTCACCAAGCAAGCTTCTTCAAAAATTAAGCAATGGTTTAAGAAAAATAACAGAGAAGAACATATTGAACTTGGAAAAACAAACCTTGAACATGAATTAACTAAAGCTGTATTTGATGAATACACAAAAAATGGGGAATTTGAAAAAGTCGCAAAACAAATGAATTATCTAACTGCAGATGATTTATTTGCAGCACTTGGCTACGGTGAAACAACCGTAAATAAAATAATAAACAAACTCAAAAAACCGGAACCTCAAAGACAACCTGAAAACACTTTTCACGGCGTTACAAAAAGGAAATCCGAAAAAGATATCATTGGACTAGAAGGTTTAATGTATTCAATCGCAAAATGCTGTTCCCCTATTCCGGGAGAGCCGATTGTAGGAGTTGTTACAAGAGCTAAAGGTGTTACCGTTCACAGAATGGATTGCCCTATGCTTGATAATATAGAGCCTGAAAGATTAATGGCAATTAATTGGTCCGGAGATAACATAAATAAAACTTATAATACTACTATAAGAATTGAAACCGCTGAAAAAATGGGGCTTTTAAAAGATATTATCGCTGCTGTTTCTGATAACAACACAAATATCAATTACGCAAACGTAAAATCAAAAAGCGGAAAAGTCGGGATTATAGAACTCGGTATAGAACTTGATAACATTAATACCTTGAAAAAAGTTATTCTAAGCATTCAAGCAATTCCTGATGTATATAGCGTAAAACGTATACAAACCTCATACTCAACCCCAAATATGCCAAGACGTAGCAACGGAAAACCTAAACATAATAAAAACAACAAACCTAAAAAGAATAAATAATTTAATATTTAATTAATTATAAATAAAAAAGACCGGTTATATACCGGTCTTTTTTATGATTTCAACAATTTTCTAAATAGCAACTGTCAAAGTTTCAAGTTTTAACTGAATCGGCTTTTCATCCAAAACTTCTACTTGTAAGTCTTTTGCATCAATTATCTGTCCGTTAGATTTGTGGACAGCAGGTTTAGAAATTGTAGATGCCGGTTTTTGAGCCGAGTACATTCCTTTTCTGGCATTAACAATTGCCGGATCAGGATTAGTTTTTTGTCTTTTGACATCAGTCATAATTTTGCTTACGAAACGCCTTGTTTCTCCGAACGGTGGAACTGCATTGTATTTTTTTACATTTCCAGGACCGGCATTATATGCAGCTAAAGCTAACTCAACTGAGCCGAACATATTATACATCTTCTTATAATATGTAATTCCGGCTTTAATATTTTCATTAAGAAGATAAGGGTTATATCCCATTCTTCTTGCAGTTGAAGGCATCAACTGAAATACGCCTACCGCACCGTGAGAACTTCTTGCTTCGTGACGGAATCCTGATTCTGTACGCGCTATACTTAGCGCTATTGCAGGATCCACTCCCATTTCAATAGCATGTTTTACTATTGTCGCTTTTACAGAATTTACGTCAGATGCCTGACATTGTGCATGGCTAAATAACATACACATTAGTGTAAAAGTTAACAGTAATAATTTTCTCAAAATGTAATCCTCTAAGTTGTAAATTGAAATCCTTAAAAATTCCCTAACGACTGTTTCTACAACAAGTCAAAAACTTTTAAGAATGAAATTGTGTTCACACTATACAACAAAAAAAATAAAATTTCAACCCCTTAAGCCCAAAATGCAAAAACCGAAACCCTCTTTAATCAAGCTATATCAGGTTTTTAAGTGTATTTGTAACAATTGTTAAGAAGACTAATTCTTAGCATTTTTTTGAATTTTTTTATTTTTTATGATAAAATTTTTTTATTAAAAAAAGGAGATTAATATGGTAAATAAAAAATTAGCAGAAATCGGGGTCTTTGGCGGATCAGGATTTTATAAGTTTTTAGACAATATTGAAGAAGTTAAGGTTGAAACACCTTATGGTATGCCAAGTGAAAACTTATTTATCGGAGAAATTGGCAGCCATAAAGTAGCATTTATGCCAAGACACGGAAGAAATCATACCATATTACCTCATTTAATTAACTATAGAGCCAATGTATGGGCAATGAAATCTGTCGGATGCGAAAGAGTTATATCTCCTTGCGCCGCAGGCAGTTTACAAAAACACGTAAAACCTGGTGATTTTGTAATTTGTGATCAATTTGTTGATTGGACTGACGGAAGAAAATCGACATTTTTTGAAGGACCTGTTGTTACACACCCATCTGCGGCTGAAACTTATTGCCCTGAATTAAGACAACTTGCTATTAAAACAGGTAAAGAATTAGGTATTAATATCCATGAACAAGGTACTGTTGTTGTAATAAACGGCCCTAGATTTTCGACTAAAGCAGAATCAAAATTCTTTACTAACCAAGGTTGGGAAGTTATTAATATGACTGCGTTTCCTGAAGCTTATTTAGTAAAAGAAATGGATATGTGCCCATTAAATATTTCATTGATTACAGATTATGATGCAGGTCTTGTTGGCGATGTTCCTCCTGTATCTCATCATGAAGTTATTGAAGTATTTAACTCAAACGTTGCGAATCTTAAAAACTTGTTATTCAAAATGATTGAGAATATTCCTGTAGAAAGAAATAATTGCGACTGCGCAAATACTAAAAAGAATTCTCAATTATAACAAAAAAAGGAAAAATATGATAGATAACTTGATATTTGTAGTTAATAGCTTTTTCCAAATTTATTTTTGGTTAATACTTGTAAGATGTTTGTTGAGCTTTATACCTAGTGTTGACTGGTACAAACAACCGTTTAGGGGCTTAAAAGATTCAACCGATTTGTATTTGGATTTGTTTAGAAAAATAATTCCACCTTTTGGAGGTTTGGATTTTTCACCTATAATCGCGGTATTAGCATTACAAGTATTAAATTTTTTGATTATTTATATCTTGTTTTTGTTTAAATAATTCCAAAGCCTTTTGAATTTTATCTCTGTGCGGAGTTTTTGGATTTGCAATTTTTACTTCAAAATCTTTTATCACTTTATCAAGCTCTTTTTCAGAATTTCTGAACCAGAGCTTTTTAAAATACCTTAAAACGACTTTGTCATCTATAAAATTAAATCGTTTCACGAATCCGCCAACATCATAAATTTTTCCATTAATTGGTTCATTAAAGAAATCTTCATAAAATATTCTCAAAACATTTCCTAAATCCAAAGAAGATGAAGTCTTTGGGATATCATCATCAATAAATTCTGTTAATGCATAACCGCTTTTAAGGTCAGATATATAATGTTTTGTAAATTGTGTTTTATCTAGTTTGTGTCCTGCTGCATGTTTCAAATATGTCCAAAAATTTGCTTCCGCATATACACCTTGAGAATTTGGAAGACTGTTAATATTGCATTTTACACTATGATAAACCTTTAAAGCTTTGTCATGCATAATTTTTTTACCATTTTTATCCATAATAGAGAGTTTAAAAACATTTCCCCAAACCCCTCTTGCTATATATTTTAATTTTAAATTATATCCTTTTGGCAAAATCCCTTTCATCATTTTTGATGCAAACATAGAAATTATATCTTCAAAATTCGGTAAATCTTCTTGTAAATCTCTAAAATCATAAAATATTAATTTTTTTTCTTTTGCAACTTTATAACACGTTCTCAAATATTTTGTGATATTAGAAAGAGCATTTTGAAATCCCTTAATTTTATTGGCTTTACTAAAAGAAGGAAAAAGTTTAATCACCTCTGGAGGAATATTCCCAACCTTTGCATTTTTCATATTTGGAATAAATTTATTATAGCCATGATAATTTATCCCTGCCCTAAAAATCTTTTTTAATCTTGAGGGATAACATTTTTCATATTGAACTAAATTAATCTTTCCGAGCATATATATTTTTTATAAATTATATAAAAAATAAAATTGCTAAGGTTCAATCAATACTTGTAAAAAAAGTTAACTTAATATATAATTCACATTATGAAAATCGTAATATATGGTGCAACAGAAATTGGTTGTTTGCTGGCAACAGAATTTTTTGAAGACCATGACATAACAATAATTGACAAAGAAGAAAACCGCACTGATGAATTTGACAAACTTGACATCAGTTTTGTACAAGGGAACGCCTCAAGTATTGATGTTTTAAAGAATGCGGATATCAAAAATGCTGATATATTTATTGCTTGTACCGCAATTGATGAAGCTAACATTGTGGCTTGTCTTTCGGCAAAAAGATACGGTGGAGTTAGAACAATTTGCTTTGTCAGCCGTCAAGAATACAAAAAAACACTAAACTTTGAAAAAAGTAACGGAAATTTTTGTGACTTTTTTATTGATTACATAATTTGGCCTGAAGAACTTTTGACACAAGAAATTTTTAGAATTGTTACTGTTGCTCACGCCTTGGATGTTGAAAATTTCGCAGATGGCAGAGCAAGACTTTTGGAATACAAAGTTCAACCATACCTTGATATTATTGGGAAAAAAGTTAAAGATTGCGGCTTTACCAAAGACACATTAATGGTTGGCTTAACAAGAAATTCACAATTGTTCATCCCAAATGGGGATACCGAAATTATGGAAGGCGACAAATTAATTTTTATGGGAACTTCCCATTCTTTAGACATCTTAGCCGGAACATTCTTCCATAAAAAAGAAATTGTAAAATCAGTTGCAATCATCGGAGGCGGCAACGTTGGAATGATGCTTGCAAAAACTCTTGAAAAATTAAAAATTAAAACAAAAGTAATTGAAAAAGACTATGAACGCTGCAAAGTTTTAGCAGAAGAACTTTCATCTACGCTTGTTATAAACGGCGACGGGACGGATTTAAAATTGCTTGATGAAGAAGAAATAGGCTCTGCAGACGTTGCAATAAGCGTTACAAATAATGACGAACGGAACTTGTTATGTTCACTTCTTGTAAAACAACTCGGGATAAAAAGAGTTATTGCAAGAGTTTCTAAAGTATTAAATATTCCATTGTTTGAAAAAGTCGGAATTGATATTGCAATTTCACCTAAAAACTCAGCTATTAACGAAGTAAGAAACGATTTGTTAGAAAATGATGTTGATATCTTAGCTACAGTTGAGCAGGGACAGGGTGAAGTTTTAGAAATTAATGTTTTACCGGAATTTAATAACAAAAAGATTATGGAATTAAGATTCCCTGAACGCGCAATAATTGGAGTTGTACAAAGACGGAACAATATTATAATCCCTTATGGCGAAACAGAGATTAAAACAAATGATATTTTAATTATATTTACTAAAGCAGAAAATGCGGCAATAATAAAGGAATTTTTCAAGGTAAAATAAAATGCGATTAAAATATTTAGCAAACGCAATCGGTTTAACGATGATATACATAGGAATTGTGATACTTTCACCAATTGTAATTGCGCTATATTATCATGACATTTCCTCTGTTTGGCCATTTTTGACTGCAGCAATCATCTCATCAGGGCTTGGCTACATTTTAAGACTTATTGTCCCAAATGCCACTTCTATGGAAAATTTCAACGACATAAAAAAGGCAGAAGCATTATTTATTGTTGCCGTTTCATGGGTAATATTCGGAATAATTTCAGCAATACCTTATCTTTTTTACGGAATTTCACCTATTAATGCTTTATTTGAATCAGTTTCAGGGATTACAACAACCGGTGCAACAATTTTAACGACATATGACTATCCGCAGGCATTCTTTTTCTGGAGGTCGTTGACACACTGGCTTGGCGGTTTGGGGATTATAGTTTTATTTATAGCAATTCTTCCTCAATTTGCGGTTGCTGGACGTCAAATGTTTTTCGCCGAAGCACCCGGACCTACGGAAGATAAATTCACTCCAAGAATAAGAAATACTGCATCGGCATTATGGAAAATTTATGCAGGATTGACATTATTACAGATAATTTTATTAATGGCATTTGGGATGAACGGCTTTGATGCGGTTTGTAATTCATTTGCAACACTGGCTGCAGGGGGATTTTCTCCTAACCCTGAAAGTATAATGGGATATCATTCAAACTATATTACTTGGATTACTTTAATATTTATGTTCCTTGCGGGAGCAAGTTTTAACATACAGTATCAGGCGTTAGTGCAGAAAAAACCATCTATATTATTTAAAAATGAAGAATTCAGGGTATATTCCGGTATGATTTTACTTATGGCAGTGCTTATCACTGTTTCACTTGTTATAAATTGTCATTCAACAATATTTCAGGGATTCACAGATGCTTTATATCAAGTCATCAGTATAACAACATCTACAGGAAGCGCCAGTGTAGATTTTATTAACTGGGATTATACCTCTAAACTTTTACTGTTTATGGTAATGTTTATGGGTTCATGTGCAAGTTCTGCAGGTGGCGGTTTAAAAATGGTCAGATGGATGATTATTTTTAAAGCGATGAAAAGTGAACTTTTAAAAATTCTTCACCCTAACGCAATCATTAATATTAAAGTGGATAATAAAACAGTACCTGCAGATGTTGCAAGACAAATTGTTGTTTTTGCATTTTATTACTTCTTAATATTTGGCATAACATCAATTATTATAGCAATAATTGAACAAAATTCTGTAATCGGGTTAAGCAGCGGTATAACTTCTCTTGGAAACATAGGCCCTGGGTTTTCTCAAATGACAGGACCAATGGCAAACTTTGACGGAGTTCATATTTCTACAAAAATTATTATGATTATCAACATGTTAGTTGGACGTTTAGAATTAATTCCGTTCCTTGTTATGCTGCAAAAAGATTTTTGGACTCTTAAAGATAATTAAATATTTTAATATATATTTTTATTTCATATTCATAAATGATTAAAATGAACAAAAATTGTGGTTAAATCGTTATAATATTGTAACGTTATAAAAGTGTAACAAGGATTTAAAATTGAAATTCAGCATAAAGGTTATAGCCTTAACAGTTAGTTTATGTTTTACTGTCACATCAGCATCTGCTATTGAACAGATGAGCGTAGAGAAAAATGCAGTTCTAAATATAAAAGATTGTATTACAATTGCTCTCCAAAACAGCCCACTAATTAAAAAAGCACGTTACAACTATGGTATTGCAAAAGGGAATTTAGGAATCGCAAAATCTGATTATTTCCCGACTATCGGCATTGGAACAGGTTATAATCTTACAGATAACAAAAACAACAGAAGAGATACAAGTTCTAATATTTATTCTGCTGAAGCCAATATAAGCCAGCTTATATGGAACTTTGGAAAAACAAATGCCAACATTAGAATGTATAATTTTGATAGAATGGCAACACTATATGAATTTGAAGACATTGTGCTACAAACAATATTTGGAGTAAAAACAAATTACTATGGTGTCTTAGCTGCAAAAGCAACCCTTGATGTTAATAGAGCCAATGTTCAAATAAATGAAAGAAACTACCAAAGAACAAAAGCATACTTTGACGAAGGAATAAGATCTAAAATTGATTTGGTAAATGCTGAAGTAAATTTAAGCGATTCAAAAATTACTCTTGTAGAATCTGAAAAAGCATATAAAAATGCCCTAGTACAACTGAATAATTCAATGTACATAGCATTTGCTCCGGAATATGAAATAGAAAACACAGAAACATTTAACTTTCAAAACAACTTTGTTCCTGTAAATCTTGAAAAAATAGATGAGAAAAAAGATTTAAGCAAACCTCCAAAAGATGTTGGAGATGCATTTTTAACCTCGCATGTTGAAAAGATAAATGTTCTTGACAATTACAAATTTGAACCATTTCCATACAAATTTGAAGAAGCAGTAAATATTGCCTACAAAAACAGACCGGATTTGAAAGCCTATAATGCGACTTTGAAAGCAATGGAAGAAGCTTTAAAATATACAAAACGGGAGTATCTTCCTGAGATCTCTGCAACAGCAGGTTATGGCTATAGGGATCAATATAACACAAACTCTTTCAACGTCGGAGTTAATCTTAGCAGTTCCGTAAATATCAAAGGACAAAAACACAGAATTGATAATGCTAAATTACAAGTTCAAATGGCAGAAACAGAAATAGATCAAGCTAAACAAGATATCTACTTTGAAGTGCAAAATCTTTATATTACAATGATGCAATTAGAAAAACAAATTCCACTTCTTGCGGTAAAAGTAAAACAAACATTAGAGAACTTTGAACTTGCAGATGGCAGATATGCAGTAGGGTTAGGAGATTATATCCAGCTGCAAGATGCAAAAGTAAATTATAACAATGCACAAGTTTCTTACGTACAAACAGTGTATAATTACAATGTAGCAAGAGCAAACTTAGAAAAGGCAATAGCACTACCGCAAAGTGTAACAACAACAATTGAGGATAATAAATGATAAGTTTTGAAAAATTCAAGCAAATACAAATTAAAAAACGGCATATAGCAATTATATCAAGTGTAATTGCAATAATCGCAATAGGCTCAATAAGCTTTGTATCAAGTAACAAAGTAAATTATCAAACAAGATCAGTTAAAATTTGTACAATCACTCAAGTTGTAGAAGCCTCAGGGACAATAAACCCAGTTAACACTGTCAGTGTAGGTTCAACAGTATCAGGGCTGATTAAAGAAATCTATGTAGACTACAACGACGTTGTAAAAAAAGGGCAAATCTTAGCTCAGATTGACCCCGCAAACTTTGAAGCAACGGTTCAACAAAATCAAGCTCAAATTAATAATGCAAGAGCAAATGTCGCAAAGCTGGAAGCGATTGCAGAATTCGACAGAAAACAATATGAAAGATATCAAAATCTATATGCGAAAAATTTCGTCGCCAAAAGCGAACTTGATGAAAAACAAAGCACCTATCAATCAGATTTGGCTCAAATAAATGCGGCCAAAGCACAAATCAATCAATATCAAGCATCATTAAAAACTGCACAAACAAACTTAGGTTACACAAAAATCATTGCTCCGGTAAACGGGACTGTAATTTCAAGAGAAATAGACTTAGGATCTCCTGTTGCAGCAAGTTTCCAAGCTCCTGAATTATTCACAATTGCACAAGACTTAACTAAAATGCAAATTGAAGTAAGCGTTTCAGAAGCTGATATCGGAAAAGTTGAGGAAGGACAAGACGTAACATACACTCTTGATGGCTATCCTGACAGCACTTTCACAGGTAAAGTTACACAAGTAAGGCTTTCTCCAACTACAGAATCCAATGTTGTTACATATACAGTAATTGTTGATGTCAATAATGAAGATTTAAAACTAAAACCAGGAATGACAGCAAATGTTTCAATAATTACGGATAAAAGTGAAAATGTAAAATGTGTCTCGAATATGGCACTAAAATTTACACCAGATATTAACGGTCCAAAATATAAAAATCAAGGAATCTGGATTTTAGAAAAAGGCAAACCTAAACGTATAGAAATCAAAACAGGTGCTAATGATGATTCTTCAACTGAAATTATTTCTGATAAAATCCAAGAAGGTTCACGCGTAATTGTCGGGATAAAAAGTAAAAATGCTAAATCAAAAAATAACGAAAGAATGCGAGTTCCGAGGTTATAAAAATGAGTTTAATCGAAGTTAAAGATGCGATAAAAACATACCAAACAGGAGAAGACAGTTTTAATGCTTTAAACTGTGTTTCTTTATCAGTCGAAAAAGGTGAATTTGTTGCGATTATGGGAGCTTCCGGATCAGGCAAATCAACATTTATGAATATGCTTGGAACTTTGGACAAACCGAATTCAGGCAGCTATCATCTTGACGGTATAGATATGCTATCTTTAGACATTGATAATCTTGCAATGGTAAGAAATGAAAAAATGGGATTTGTTTTCCAAGGATTTAACCTTATTTCAAGAACAACTGCACTTGAAAATGTTGAACTGCCAATGATTTATAAAGGAATTCCTGAAGAAGAAAGAATTGTAAGAGCAAAAAAAGCATTAGAAATTGTAGGTTTGGCAAAAAGAGAAGATCATATGCCAAACCAAATGTCAGGCGGTCAACAACAAAGAGTTGCAATTGCACGTGCAATCGTAAATGACCCACCTCTAATTCTTGCAGATGAACCTACAGGGAACTTAGATACAAAAACAAGTATAGAAGTTATGGAATTTTTTGTAAACTTAAACAAAGAAATGGGCAAAACAATTGTTCTTGTAACACACGAACCTGATATAGCAGAATATTGCAAACGTGTTGTCAGATTTAAAGACGGAAATATCATTTCTGATGAAATAAATGAACATACAACAATTCCATACTAAAATATAAAATAACAGGACAAATTATGATAGATTTCAAATCTTTAGTAAAAATGGCGATAGTCTCGCTAAAAATTAACAAAATGCGTTCAATGCTGACAAGTTTAGGTATAATTATCGGTGTTAGCGCTGTTATCATAATGCTTGCAGTTGGAACAGGTGCAAGCGAAAAAGTAAAACAAGATATGGAGTCTATGGGAAGTAATTTGTTGACAATCCGTTCTGCATCCGCAAAAACAGGTGGAGTTAGAATGGGTATGGGAACTCGTCCTACTCTTACAATTAAAGATGCTCAAGCTATAAAGAAAAACGCAAGAGGGGTAGATGCTGTAGCTTCAGTAAGTTCCGAATCAAAACAACTAACCTACGGGAATCAAAACTGGGCAAGTACTGTTTATGGCACAGACCCTGAATATTTTTACATAAAAAATTATGAAATCGATATGGGCAGAGGTTTTGTACCTGAAGACATTAAGAATTCCGCTAAAGTTACAGTTATAGGTTCAACTGTAGCAGCAGAATTATTCGGAGATTTGGACCCTATTGGTAGAATTATGAGAGTCGGAGGAATCCCTTTTAAAGTCATTGGGACTCTTAAAACAAAGGGAAGTATGGGCCCCATGGATCAAGATGATTTGATATTTATACCAATAACAACTGCCCAGAAAAAAGTTTTTGGAACAGTATTTCCAGGAACAGTCTCAATGATTGTCGTAAAAGGTTCAGACCCTGACGATGTATCACTTGCCCAACAAGATATTGAAGAACTCCTTGTTGCAAGACACAGAATAGGGAAAAATCAGGAAAACGATTTTGAAATTAGAAATTCTGCAGAATTTCAAGAAAAAATGAAATCCACAGTCCAAACATTTGCAATTCTTTTAGCCTCCATAGCTTCAGTTTCACTACTTGTCGGAGGTATCGGTATTATGAATATTATGCTTGTATCTGTAACAGAAAGAACAAAAGAAATAGGGATTAGAATGGCAATAGGTGCAAAACCTTCAGATATTAGAATCCAGTTTTTGATTGAATCTTTCTTATTATCTGTAATCGGTGGCTTGATAGGAGTTGCTGTCGGGATTATCGGAGCACAAATTGTTCAGGTTTCAGGGGTTATGAACGTCTCAATTTCTTTATTCTCCATATTGCTTTCACTTGGATTTTCAGGTGCAATTGGAGTAATATTTGGATATTACCCTGCATATAAAGCGTCTTTATTGAATCCTATTGATGCCTTAAGATATGAATAATAACTTATAAAGCTTCTAGAGCAGCAATCTTCATATCCTTCCAATCAGGAGTCTTGCCTGGACCAAACCATATTTCTTGAGCAGCTACAGCTTGGAATATTAACATATCAAGACCTGTTATTGTTCTTAAATTCAATTTTTCTGCGGCTTTTATCAATACCGTTTTCTTAGGATTGTAAATAACATCATATACAACTGCATTATGATTTAATGTCTTGAGAGCATACTCTTCAACCGGCATCATATCTCCAGCTTTTCCTAGCATTCCAATAGGCGTTGTATTTACAAGCATTGCGTATTCCCCTAAATTTCTAATATTTTCTATTTGATAAACATTGAAGTTTACTGCAGGGAATTTGCGTCTTACATAATTCATTAATTCTATCGAATTTGGAATATTTCTGGTAAAGAAAGCAATTTCTTCAACTTTGCATTCGGTCAAAGCAACACAGGCTGCATGCGCTGCACCACCAGTACCCAAAATCGCAACTTTTTTCCCTTTAAGGTCAATATCATTTGGGATAGCTCGTCTAAATCCTATAACATCTGTATTATAAGCCTTTAAAGACTTATCAGCTTCTATATGAACAGTATTAACTGCACGAGCCAAATCAGCATACTTATCAACTTCATTTACAAACAATGAAACAGGGAGTTTTAATGGAATAGTAACATTAAAACCTTTATAACCATTACTTTTTAACCATTTTAACCTGTCAACTAAATTATCAGGCGGTGTCTCTAAAATATCATAAGTTGCGTTAATCCCCAAACTTTTAAATCCAGCTTCATGAATTACTTTAGACAAAGAATGCCCTAAAGGATAACCTATAACACCAAACTTATTTTCTCTTGTGTCTTTTATTTCAGGCTTTACAGGTTCAATTATCGGACTTGTGTTATATTTTGGAGGCTCACTAATCATCTTTGAAGGTCCAAAAATATATGATGGAACTTCTTTTTTTACCGTTTCAGGTTGCATACCGCTATAAGATGTATGAATAGGTGTATTACTTTCTAAATCAATTTGATTTTGAATTGTTCTTCGAACATACTGTGGCTCTGAAGTAGCAGATGGCTCAACATAAGATGTTTGAACTGGAGTTTCTACAGCAGAAGTTTTTTCTTCACTTACAGGTGATGGACTACCTTGAGCCTTTAATTCTTCAACAGAAATTCCCAATTTTTTAGCTTTTTTAGCCAGATATCTTTCATATAACTCAGGATTCATTTTATCACCTTCCAATTAATTTTCATTTTCAATTTTTTCTTCAAATTCTTTTTTGTAATTGCATTTTAGATTTGAACAAGCTATTACATCACCTTTTTTTAATACTTTCTTAACTAAAAGCGAACCGCATTCTGGACAAGTTTCTCCTGTTGGTTCATTCCACAAAACGAAATCGCAATTCGGATACTTATCGCAGCCATAAAATACTGTTCCACGTTTTGATTTACGTTCAACTATTGTTCCTTCGGCACATTTTGGGCATTTTACACCTGTTGATTTACGATAAGGCTTTCTATGTTTGCAATTTTCATTTGTACATTCCATATATTTGCCATAAGGGCCTGTTTTAAATATCATGTCAGATCCGCATTTTTCACATTTTTCTTCAGAAATTTCAGATTCATTTGTTTGTTCTTCTCCACTTTGCTCTGATAATGCGTTTAAAGACATCATTGTTTTGCAATCAGGATAACCTGAGCAGCCTAAAAATTGTGAACCGTTTTTACCTATTCTTAGAACCATTGGTTTCCCGCAATTCGGGCATTTTATTTTGCTTTCAATTTTTACACGTTCACCTGTTTGAAGCGCTTTATTAACTTCATCTATAAATGGAGTATAAAAATCCTGCAATACATCATTCCAAACAGCTTTTTTCTCTGCGATTTGGTCTAATTTTGTTTCCATACCTGCTGTAAATTTATAATCCATAATATCCGCAAATTGTGCGACCAACTGCTTAGAAACCGTTCTGCCTAAAAGTGTCGGATGAAGAGCTTTATCTTTTTTTTCGACATATTTACGGGTTTGAATAACAGTAATAATTGTTGCATAAGTTGACGGACGACCAATTCCGTATTCTTCCAATGCCTTAACCAATGATGCTTCATTATATCTTGGCGGTGGTTGAGTGAAATGTTGTTTTGGATCTACTTTTAAGCATTTTACTTTGTCACCTTCATTTAGATCAGGAATTTTTGCATCGGCTTCTTTTTCATCATCATCCGCATCGTTATAAACTTTCAAAAATCCGTCAAAAGTCACCTTGCTTGTACCGGCTTTTAAGGTATAGTCATCTGCTGCAATTTCAACTGTCTTATTTGCAATTTCTGCAGGGGACATTTGAGATGACATAAATTTTTCCCAAATCAATTTATACAATTTGTACTGGTCATTATCCAAGTATTTTTTTATGCTTTCAGGAGTTCTATCAGGATATGATGGTCTGATAGCTTCGTGAGCATCTTGAACATTTTGTTTTCCTTTGACATAAATATTAGGTTTGGCAGGATAATATTTTTCACCATAATTTGCTAAAATATAATCCTTTGCCATATTTTGAGCATCATCAGAAACCCTTACACTATCAGTTCTCATATATGTGATCAAACCGACTGGAGTACCATCAATTTCTATACCTTCATATAATTTTTGAGCGACCTGCATTGTTTTTTGAACACCAAAGCCAAGCTTTGAACTTGCTGCACGCTGCATTGTTGAGGTAATAAAAGGTGCAGTCGGTTTTCTTTTTGTCGATTTTTTAGTAACTTTTGAAACTTCAAAATCTGACGGATAATTAGTTAAGAAATCAACAATTTTTTGAGCTTCTTCGCTATTTTTAATAGTTTTTTCAACAGCTTTACCTTTTATTTTAGATAATTCTGCTTCAAAAGATTTTCCGTCTTTTTCAAAATTCGCATGAATTGACCAATATTCTTGAGGAACAAATGCTTCAATTTCTTCCTCTCTTTCACAAATCATTCGCAATGCAACTGATTGAACTCTACCTGCAGATAAATTTCTGTTACCAATCTGCTTCCACAAAACAGGACTGAGTTTATAACCTACAAGTTTATCCAAAATCTGCCTTGTTTGCTGCGCTTGCACCATATCCATGTCAATTCCTCTTGGATTTTCAACAGAATGTTTCACAGCTTTTGGAGTAATTTCGTTAAATACAATTCTGCAAATTTTATCATCAGGCACTTTCAAAATCTGTCTTACATGCCATGCAATAGCTTCTCCCTCACGGTCAGGGTCGGATGCTAGATAGACTTTATCGGCTTTTTTAGCCATATCATTCAACTTTTTAACAACTGCCTGCTTACCTGGAATTATCTCAAATTTTGGCTGAAAATGATTTTTTATATCAAACCCTAAGTTTTCAGTTGTCGGATCTTTGGTCGGCAAGTTCCTTACATGCCCGTAACTCGCTTCAATCTGATAATCATCTCCCAAAATCTTTCTTATAGTCTTGGATTTTGCGGGAGACTCAACTATTACTAACGCTTTTTCTTTTTTATTTTCAGTCGCTTTTGCTGCCATTATTTATACCACCTATACATATAGAATACTCAAATTTATGAGCATTTAACAGGATTTACTCTCTTATATCTATCCCCGTCGACTTGTTTAATTATGCCTTTAAGCTCCATAGTTGTCAAGAGTGTCAACAAACTATCTATACTGAATTTGGTTTGAGCCTGAAGCTCATCAACACATTTATCTTCAATTTCGAGTGCTTCATAAATAATTTTTTCATCTTCGCTTAAATCCGGCAAATCAAATAAATTTTTTTGTTCTATTTTAACTTCCCACCCAAGAGCTTCCAAAATATCATCGGCACATGTAACAAGGGTTGCACCATTTTTCAATAACTTATAAATCCCTTCGGTATTCGGATTTGTAATTAACCCAGGAATACACATCAATTCTCTGCCTTGTTCTAACGTTAAATTCGCCGTAATCAATGCACCGCTTTTTAATGAAGCTTCCGCAACAAGCGTTCCGAAAGAAAGACCAGATACAATTCGGTTTCTTTGAGGAAATCTAAACTTTATTGGCTGAAAGGTCGGGTAATATTCTGTAACTACTGCTCCACAGCCATCTTCAATCTTCTTATACAAATCCTTGTTTGCTGTAGGATAAGTATAATCAAACCCGCTTGCAATAACTCCTATCGTTTTTATATTATTTTCTATTGCTGAAACATGAGCTGTTGTATCAATTCCTGATGCAAGACCTGAAACAATACATATATCTGAATTATTTAATTGAGAAATAATCATTGAAAGAGCTTCTTTTGCATATCTAGTTGCCCTGCGAGAACCAACAACCGCTAATGTTCTTTCAAGATTACAAGAAAATAAATCACCTTTATAATACAAAACAGCAGGCGGATTATCTATATTTTTCAGCATATAAGGATAATTTTCACTTTCAAACGGCAAGTAATTGATACCACGATTTAAAACATCATTTAAAGCTTTATCCGGATCAACTTTGTCACGCAAGCGCAAATATTTTTCCGCTTTTTTTATATTTACCCCCTCTATACAAGACAAACTATCCGCATTAAAAACTTTTTCTATATCGCCAAAATGCTCATATAGCTTTAATATAAAGCGACTATCAATTTCTTCTATTGAAGATAATGCTATCCAGTATTTATCTGATGATATCATTTTTTCTTTTTAATTCTTTCTATAAGCTCTCTTATCTTTCCTGCTTCTTCTTCAGGAATGTCAAGATTTGTATAATCCTCAAAATATTCAATTGCGTCGTCATAATCTCCGCGAGCTAAAAATAGGACACCAGCCTTTTTATAAGCAGGAGAAAAGCTGTCATTTCTCGCAATTGCTTTTAAATAATTTGAAAGAGCTTTATCTATTTCATCATTAGCTTCATAAGCCTCCCCAAGATAATAATATATCCAAGGATTTTCGCTCTTATATTGAAGAACATTTTCAAAATTTTCTATAGCACATTCATAATTGCCAAGTTCAAAATGAACTTTCCCTAAATCATAGTAAACATCATAATTGTCAGGCTGCTTATCCAAAATATGTTCAAGCTCATCAATTGCTAAATCAAGCTTTGCATCCTCCATATAAAATCTTGCTAAATAATGACGAAGAACTAAATTATCAGGGATTTCACAAATTCCGCGGGTCATAAGCCCAATACCGCTCCCCATATCTTTTTTACGATAATATATATCAGCAAGATTTATATATACTTGAGGCAATCTCGGATTTAATTCCTGAGCCCTTAAATAGTGTGATTCAGCCTTATCATAATCCGCTAAATTTGCATAACATAAAGCAATATTATTATGAAGCTCCGCATTATCAGTACAAGTTTCCAATACTGAGCTAAAAACATCTATTGCCTCTTTATAATTACCCTTATTGTATAATTCTATTGCTTTATCAACTTTTTCTTTTTCACTCATAATTATAATCCTAACCCTATTCCACCTTCTGAATTTCCGCCATTATCTCCAGATCCGATATTCTTTATAACAGTTCTTGTATTACCGTCTGCATGGAAATTCTTTGGCGTCATAGTCATTTTTATTCTGTCTGCATAAATCGTTCTAACTCCCTGAGTTATGCTTGAACGACCAACGAAATACACATCATTTGGTTTGCCCTCTTTATTTGGATATATTGCAATTTTTGGGCCTGCAGCATAATAATCCTGATACCATACACGAACATTACCTGATGCATTGAATACATTTTTATCTTGAAGATATTCTTGACGATTTGATTTTAAAACAAGTTTTGTTCCGTCTTCCATCAAAGCATTTGTTGTAGTATTGCCGATAGCTGTCAAAACTTTTGTATCTGCACTGTAATAGAAATTATCAGCTAAAGATTCACTGCCTTGTTGTTTAAGACGAGCATCTCCAATAAGTTCTATATTTTTCAAATCTCCGTTTTTGTCAGTTTTAATTTTTGCCTTATTAGAGAAAGTATCCAAATCTTTATATTTTATAGTAACAGCACCGGTTGCAGTCATAACTCCTGTTTTTGTATTATATTCCTGCTCGTCAGCATTTATTACAACAATCGGAACTTTTCCGTCAAATACAATTGATTGTGTATCTCCTTGAGCCTTTACTATTTTGGTAATGAGCGAAAGTTTTAAAATATTTGCTTTAACTTCACGCTTTTTGTTCTTCTTAACTTCATAAGCGTATGGCTTGTCATAAAAAGTTGCAGTATCAAGTTTTTGGTTTTCGTCCATACTTACATCAGCCTTATCTCCAACTATACGCAAGTCATCAACAGAAACTTTTACATCTCCCTCAAATTTGATTTTATTTTCTTTTTCCTCATAACTTTGAGTTTTTGATTCAATAATCAAATCTGATGCTTGAACACATAAACCTACAGTTAACAAAGTTATCATTAAAGTTATAAAAATCTTCTTCACTTTTTCTCCTTATTATCATAAATTTTAGAAACAGTCTTTCCGATAATCTTAAATTCTTCATAGTTAGGGCTGATTTCAACTTTTAGAGCAGTCGCAAGAAATTGATCTTGTCTTGTAATCCTAACATTTCCTTCTGCAATTATCGGGATATCACGCCCTGACCAAATAAGTTTGTTCGCACGCAAAGTTGTCAAATCTTTCAAAACAATAAAAGTATCTTGATATAATATGATTTGTTTTTTATTTTCGTTATAAGTACCTTTTGAAGATTCAAAACTCATTGAAACCTGATTATCATCATCATAAAAATTCCCAACAACATTATCCAGCATGGCAACTCCGTTTTTGCTGTCATAATTACCTGTTTCACCATATATTTCCCAGTATTTTTGCTCATCTTTTGTTTCTGTCAAAATAATACCGTGAATTAACGCTTCCTGTCTGTCCTGATCAGTCTGCAGCTGACTTCTGTTAAAATTATGCGTGATAACTCCGGCAGAAATAAAAGCCCAAACCAATAACCCAATTATGGCCGCTAAAGCTCCTATATATGCCTTTTGCTTTTTACTAAGATTTTTAAATTTATTTATTAAATCCATATATTAAAAGTTTAACACGAAAACATGATTAAAACTAAAACTTTAACTTATATGAATTACCAAGGATAATCATCCTTGATTTCCCAACCATCAATCATTATTAAGGCAGCACAAAACAGACCTCTGCCAGATCTAGAACAAGCATAAGAACCCTTTTTAGTATTTTCTCTCGTCCAATCACCAAATGGCAT
>CALVGY010000024.1 GCA_944327215.1 Candidatus Gastranaerophilales bacterium
TTCCTGCTTCGATTTGAAGCTTGATTTTTCCTACTACTTTTTTTGCCATTTTTTTCTCCTTTTGTGGTACTAACGGTCTCCAAGAATTTTTTATATTTTACTGGAGGGTCCTTCCACATCTTTTGTACTATTAATTATTATTTGTTTATTTGTTTGTTGCGACGCTACCAAAGTAACATACTTTATATGTCGTAATTATTAATTATTAATTGTTAATTTGCTTATATTCGTTCTACGCACGTAGACAAATTTAACAACTATTAATTACAGCTTGTTAATTTGCTTGTATTCCAATTCAACCGGAGTTTCACGTCCAAAGATTGAAACATTTGCACGCAGTTTTGATTTATCTGGATAAACTTCGATAATATCTGCGATAAAGTCTGCGAATGGTCCTGAAGTAATTCTAACTTTATCACCTGCTTTAACATCAAGTTCAATTTTTTGAGTTGTTGAAGATGAGCGGTTAATAATCTTTTTAATTTCACTATCACGAGCCGGGATAGGTTTTTTGGCAGAACCAACAAATTTTGTTACTCCTGATGTGTGTCTTACAACATACCAGCTATCTTCATCCATGATCATTTCTACAAGAACATAGCCTGGGAAAATCTTTTCTTCACGTTCTTGCTTTTTACCGCCTTTCATTTGAGTAACGGTTTTCTGCGGAACTTCTATTCTAAAGATTTTATCACCCATATTCATATATTCAATACGTTTTTCAAGGTTTACTTTTACTTTGTTTTCATACCCTGAATATGTATGAACAATGTACCAGCGTTTTTGATTTTTCTTAGCTTCTTTCTTTTCAGCGTCTGCTTCTTCTTGAGCCTTTGCGTCTAAAGCTTCTTGGGCTTTATCTTCATCTAATTGCTCTTTCATTGATTTTTCTTTTTCTGTCATAAGCCACCTTTATGTTTTGTAAACCGGACTATTTTATTAATCCTAGCAAACCTTTAAAAATTACATCCATTAAATATACTGCAACTGTGAAAACAAAAACAATAGCTATTACGAAAATAGTTTCTGTTATAACTTGGCGTTTTTCAGGCCAGCTAATTTTACCCCATTCGGTCCTTACCCCTCTGAAGTATGTCTTAACTGAATTTGTTGTACTTTCTAACCATGCCGGTGTTGAATTTTCTGAACCTATCATATTTGTTTCCTTACTTTTTATTAAAATCGCGCCCTGAAGGACTTGAACCCTCGACATCCGGTTTTGGAGACCGACGTTCTACCAACTGAACTAAGGACGCCCATTCAGATGCTTAGAATATAGAGGCAAAGATGCAAAGCTATTAATAAAAAGACTAAACCTTCTTCGCCTCTTAACTTCCATGCATCTTATTTTGTTTCTTTGTGATTAGTATGTTTTTTGCAAGTTGGGCAATATTTGCTCAACTCTAATCTTTCTTTAATATTCTTTTTGTTTTTTGTTGTTGTGTAGTTTCTTTCTTTGCAGTCTTCACATGCTAAAACTACCATTCTGTCATTTTTTCCTTTGATACCCATTGTTTTATTTCCTTTTCAATTGTTATTTATTTTCTTTGCTTATTGTTAAATCTTAACATTTTCGCGGCCTTTAAAAAAGAATGTGATAAATCTCACATTCTAATTAATCGGCTTATATTTATATAATAAAACAAACAAATCAAATTGCAAACCTTTTGTTAACAAACAATAAGCTAATATAATAAAAACAACCGGCTAATTTTAAAACCAGTTGCTTTTTGTTATTATACTTTGTTTTAATTTATTGTATAATTAGAACTTCCAGAGGCTCTCTCAGCTGAATATGGAGAAAGAATATCATAACTTCTGAAAGATTCTGAACGAAGTTTTTCCATATAAACCTGACCATTTTTAACAATCTGTTGCTGCTGAGTAAGATTTTTCTCAAGATTTGTAAGAACTTGTTCTGCGTATAACTCTGCACCTTCTTTTGTTTTCATTGCATCTTCAGTTGCTTGAGCTCTGATGTTGTCAGCTTCTTCTAATGCTTTTCTTTTAATTTCTTCGCATTCTTCCTGAACTTGAGTTCTTATTCTTACACCTTCACGTTCTAATGCTTTTATAAAATCTGCTTCTGATAATTTTCTGTCGGCTTCTGCTTGAGCATCTTTTAAAATTTTTTCAGCTTTTTGTTGAGCTTCTTGCTGAAGTTCATCTCTACGTCTTAAAAAAGCTCTTGCTTCTTGGACTTCTACCGGCAAAGAAGCATAAATTCTATCTATCAAAGTTTCTATTTCTTTAGTTTTTACTACTGTAAATTTTCTCGGAATTATAGGAAATCCTTCTTCTAAAGAAATTTCTAACATTTTTAATAAGTCATATACACCATTTTGTTGCATTGCTGTCACACATATACCTTTCTTAAATATAATTATATTCTACATAAGCGAATATTAATTGTCAAATACTTTATTATCTAAAGTCTATATATTTTAACATTTATAATTTTTTTTTAAATAATCATTTACCGGCTCAGGAACAAACTTTGAAATATCACCGCAATTTAGGAAAATTTCTTTTATTGTACTTGATGAAATAAAATTATATTTTGGCTTTGTTGTTAAAAATACAGTTTTCACCTCTTCTGCTAATGCACTATTAGCCTGTGATAATTGCATTTCATACTCAAAATCTGATACAGCTCGCAAGCCTCTGATCAAAACTGTAGCCCCTTTTTCTCTGGCATAATTTATTGTTAAGCCTTCAAAATAATCTACTTCTACATTTCCCAAATCTTTTACACTCTTTTTTATCAAGTCAACCCTAACATCAACAGGTAAAAAACCGTGCTTTTCTGAATTTCTTGCTACAGCGATTATAACCTTATCAAATATGCCGGCTGCTGTTTTTAAAATATCGAGATGTCCTTTTGTAATCGGGTCAAAACTCCCCGGATATATTGCAATCTTCATAAACCTATCCTTTTTTGCTATCTGATTATAAAACAAAAATATCAAAGGTAAAATAATTTCTGTCAGAGTTATAATATTTGTTTATATTAAGTTTTGTAACAATATACATAATATAATTATATATTTTTTAAATACTTTATAAATATGTAAGAAATGGATAAATTGCATTTGCAATAAATAATAATTTTCACACTACCTACTACACTTGCTACCTACTAACCTTTTACACGAGGAATCAAAAAAGATTTCAAAAGCTTCTAAAATTTTAGAAGCTCTTTTTATTTTTACACAATAAAAAACTCCCTTAAGGGAGTTTTTTATTATTCTTGTTTTAATTTCTAAAAACTATTTAAGTCTTACACTTACAGAAGTTCCTTTTTTAGAAATTTCAACTTTGTCTTCTCTTGCTAACCAGCCAAGACCTAAATCTGCAAAATTACCTTTTAGATCTAATTCTTTTTTCATTTTAGAGAATGTAGATTCCCCGTTATTGTTCAAATAGTTGTAGATTTGACCTGCTGATTGACCGATTTGTTCTTGTAATTCTTGCATACTTAACCTCCATGCATTTAAATTTTGTTATCTTACATCTCCGTTTACGTTTATATAATAGTAGAATGTTTAAAAAAATGCAATAGTTCGTTAGGATGAGGACAAAATTATTTTTTTATTGTTCATGATACAATTATTTTTACAAGGAGTATGAATGTTAATTTCTGGCGATATAACAACAAATAAGACGGATTTTCTGATTAATAGCTACGCAAAGTTATTAAATTCTGGCATAAAATCTGCAGAAATACTTGTCCTTGTTCAAAATTCAAACCTTAAACAAAACTTCATAAATAAGACTTTTGAATTGTTAAATATTTCATCTATTGAGAAATTAAATGTACATTCTTTTTTTTCTCTGGTTTATAACACGATTAATGACAACTGGGCATTTCTTGAAAACATGAATCCTTTTGAAAAGCCTACAATTTTGCCAAACTTAGCTGGACTGGAAGTTTCTCAATTCTTACTGAAAGATATTTTAAACGAAATTCCTTTCAAAGGATACAATTCTAAAAAATCACTTTTACACCAAATTTTTCGAAGATACTCTCTCATAGTTCAGAACAATTTAACCGATGAAGAAGTTGAATGGCGTTCAAGAATTCTCTCAGAAAGCTTCGCAGATGATGCAAAAATAACATTAAAAAAACTGCTTTCAAAAACTCTTGCCCTGAGAGATTTTGACTATTTAAGACAAACTCTTGTTTTCAATTATATTTATAAAAACACGGATTACTTCAAGGATATCAAATATTTAATTCTTGATGACGGAGATGAGATAACGCCTGTATGTTTTGACTTTATCGAATATCTTGCTCCTCAACTAAAAGATGTTTTTATTGCTTTTGACGAAAAAGGAGCCAGCAGAGCGGGATATTTAAGCGCAGACAAAACTGCTGTTTGGAAATTTGAAGAACTATTCAAACAAAAATGCGAAAAGTTAACATCTGAAAATAAACTCTCAACAGATGCAGAAACAATATTCTCAAATATTACAAAAGGAGAAACAAATACTCTTAAATATTTTTCAATCCAATCACCATCAAAAAGAGCTTCAATGATTGAAGACGCAATCAGTCAAATTAAAGAACTCCTTGCAAAAAATACAAAACCTTCAGACATAGCTATTATTACTCCAATAATTGATGATATGCTGAAGTTCTCACTAAAAGAAAATTTAAAAGAGAATTTACTGTTTCTTTCCGGCAGCGAAAAACTTATCCAAAATCGACTTGTTAAATCTATTCTTACAATCTTAAAAATAAATGGGAATATGAGAGTATCAGAATTTGAGCTTAGAGTTGTTTTCTCTGAATTTTTAGGTATCCCAACCAAGTATTGCAAAGAAATTCTTGAAAATTTTGACAAAACATCAGAACTTATTCCGTTTGAATTTTCTCTTGATGAATACTCTGAAAAATATAACAAGTTCCTTAACCTGATTAATAATTTAAAAACAAATAAATCAAAATTATCAGAAAAAGTATATGATATTTTCAATGAACTTGCAGAATTTTATTATGTAAACCCTGCGGAATTAAACAAGTTCAACTTTTTCATAAAACAACTTCAAGATTTTGAAAATGTATTAAACAACGAATTTGAAAACAGACAAGAAGAAATAATTAATCAAATTGAGAACTCAATCATTGCAGAAAATCCATATTCAACTCTTGAAATTTCTGATAACGACCTTATAATATCAACTCCACAAAAAATTATAGATAATCAAATCAAAACTAAATACCAACTTTGGCTTGATATATCAAGTGATGAATGGATAAAAAGTGATACAGGTCCTCTATATAACGCCTGGGTATTTCAACGCGGCTGGGCAAAAGATGAATACACAATAGACGATAATATTAAACTTTCCCAAGATAAAACCGCAAGAATTTTAAGAAAACTTACCCTTTGTGCAACAGAACATATTTACACATATTCAAGTCTATTTGATGGCAACGGGATAGAAAACTTTGGCGGAATAGAAGATTATATCAAAGTCGAAGAAACCACAAAACAAACAAAAGATAACAAATCATTTATAATTGTTCCAAGAGAAGACCAAAAACCAGTCCTTGAATATGAAAAAGGTCAAATGGCAATTTCTGCAGTTCCTGGAGCCGGCAAAACAACGATACTTCTTGCTCTGATAATAAAACTGCTTGATAAAGGGATAAATCCTGAAAACATATTTGTTATGACATATATGGAATCTGCTGCCAGAAATTTCAGAGACAGAATTAAAAATATAAGACAAAATTCCTCACAAATCCCAAACATTAGCACAATCCACGGTCTTGCATTAAGAATCTTAAAAGAAAACGGGAATTTTGAAAGACTTGGGCTATCTTCCGACTTTGAAATTTGTGATGACACACAAAGAACAAGAATTATCAGAGAAATTTCCACAAAACTAAAACTCAAAAAAACAGAAACAGATGAATTTGACAGAGGGATTTCAGTTTTCAAAATAGGAGGCGGAAATTTTAAAGCATCAGACTCAACAAAACCGACTTCAAAAGCCGATGAAAAACTCAATAAATTTCAAAAATTCTTTGAAGCATACCAACAAACCTTAAAAGAATCAAACCTGATTGATTACGACGATATGTTGACTTCATCTGTCAAACTTTTGGAACAAAACCCTGATATCAGAGAATATTACCAAAATATATGTCAATATATTATAGAAGATGAAGCTCAAGATTCATCTTCTATTCAACAAAAACTCATAAATCTTTTAAGCGGGAAATACAAAAATTTAATTCGCTGCGGAGATATAAATCAAGCAATCACAACAACATTTTCTAATGCTGATGTTGAAGGATTTAGAAAATTTATCAACCAGAGTCAAAATGTCAGTATGGATTGTTCTCAACGCTGCACAAAAGATGTATGGACTCTTGCAAATAACTTGGTTAAATGGGCAGACACTCAAGAAGAAACAAAAAATGCATTTTATGAAATCTTTATGCACCCAGTCGAAGGCAAAAACCCTGAAGCTGAAAATGCATTACACGCTGCAATTTTTGAAAAGCCACTTGCTGAAAGAAATTATATTTTAAGAGAAATAAAAACAGCACTTTCAAAAAATCCCAAATGCACAATAGGGATTCTACTAAGAAACAATTATCAAGTTGCACAATGGATGAACTTTATAAATAACAGCGGGCTGAAAACAATAACAAGAAGTGAATCGCTAGAACAAAAATCAATATTTAAAACAATATTTGCAATCCTGCAAATGGTTCTTCACCCATTTGATAATAACGTTATAGCAGATAATTATGAAATTTTAGCAGAATCAGGATTTTACAAACCTAGACTCGGACTGGAAATAAGAAAATATGAAACTCCATTTATCCAAACAAATTGCGACGATATAGAAAGCCCATACTTAGCACAATTTTATTGGGATTTAACCTACTGGTTATCATTCCCTCACCTTAGCGCAGATGAACTTGCTATCAAAATAGGTTTACATTATTTTTCATCCGAAATAGAAAAGTCAAATGTTTACCTTATTGCAACTCTGATAAAAAGACTAAACATAAATTACAAAGAATTTCCAACTCTTGTTGAAAGACTTGGAGAACTTGCGAAGAAGCCGTCATTGAGCGGATTTAAGTTTTTCTCTGAAGAAGAAGAAAGCAACAAAGATTATGTCGCAGGCAAAATCCAGATTATGACAATGCATAAATCTAAAGGGGATGAATTTGATTACGTTTTCATTCCTGAAATGGCTGAAAAGAATTTGACAATTGACTTTAACCAAATAAAACTTAAAAATTCCGATTTTATGGAAAATCTTAAACAACTAAATCCAACTTACAAGCCAAAAACAGAATTTTTATTGAAACAAGAACTCGTATCTGAAAATTTAAGACTCTTATATGTAGCAATCACAAGAGCAAAAAAACATCTATACTTTACAACAAGCCGCAAAATTAAATCATTCGAAAAAATTATAGAACAAGAACCAAGTTTAATATTTACAGATCTGCTAAATTGTACGGAGGTATATGATGAATAGTTATTCTCCTAATATGCTCAAAACTTTTGAAACTTGTCCTAAAAAATATTATTTAAAATATATCCAAAAAATTTCAATGCCTCAAAAAAGCAGCTTTTTTGAAAAAGGTAAAAAAATCCACGCCCTTGCAAACTACTACCTTAGAGGTGATGATATTACAAAACTTGAAAAAGCTTTGACATCTGAAGAAAAATCAGTTTGGGAAAAGCTTAAACAAAATGAATATTTTCAAAAAAAATATGTTAAATCTGAATATAATATATCAGCGAAAATCGGAAATTTTTGGATAGGCGGACGACTTGATGCTTTGATGAAAGACGAACAAAATTACTACATTCTTGACTACAAAACAGGAACAATTCCTCAACATCCGGAAACTGATTTTCAAACAATAATATATCTTCTTTGTACTTCTAAAATGTACGGCGAAAATTTAAAATTTATATACATAGATTTAAAAAATAATAAAAATTGCATAATTGATTTTTCTAAAGAAAAATCTAAAGAATATGAATCAAAAATCAATAATATTTGTGAACAAATAAATCAACTCCAACTTCCGGAAGAAATCCCTCATTCCAATATTTGCAATTTTTGTGAATATAACAAAATTTGTTTTTAAAACCACATAAAATAATTATTATAATAAAAAAAACCTCTCTTTATCAGAGAGGTTTTTTAAAACTGAAATAAACTTACTATTTAAGTTCAACAGTAGCACCAGCTGCTTCAAGTTGTTTTTTAATAGCTTCAGCGTCTTCTTTTTTAACGCCTTCTTTAATAGCTTTTGGAGCACCATCAACTAAATCTTTAGCTTCTTTCAAGCCAAGACCAGTGATAGCTCTAACTTCTTTCAATACAGCGATTTTGTTAGCACCAGCAGAAGCTAAAACAACTGATACTTCAGAAGCTTCTTCAGCTGCTGCTTCACCTGCTGCTGCAGGAGCTGCTGCAACTGCTACTGGAGCTGCTGCAGATACGCCGAATTTTTCTTCCATAGCTTTTACTAATTCAGCTGCTTCTAATAAAGTTAATTTTTCAATTGATTCTAAAATTGTTTCTACGTTACTCATTATTTTTCTCCTTTTAAATTGTTTTTAATTTGTACATCTTAAAGGCTTATTGAGCCTTTGCGTCTCTAACAGCAGCCATAGTTCTTGTAAGTTGTGACATAACTGCATTGATAGATCCAACGATACCTGAAGCAGGTGAATTGATAGAACCGAGAATTTTTGCAAGAAGTTCTTCTTTTGAAGGCATTTTTGATAATGCTTCTGCTTCTTTAGCGGTTAATAATTTACCATCTAAAGCACCGCCTAATATAGCACCTTTTTTGGTATCTTTAATAAATTTTGCTACTGCTTTTGCAGGGCTAACTTGATCTTCAAAACCGAAAGCAATTGCAATCGGGCCTGTTAAAGATTCTGTTAACACTTCAAAATCAGTACCCTTTAAAGCAATTTTAGCTAAAGTATTTTTGGTAACCATATAGTCACCGCCGTCTTTTTGGAGGTTACGTCTTAAATTGGTAATTTCTTCTACTGTGTAACCTTTATACTCAGTTAAAATAGCTACTTGGGCTTTTTCTGCTTTTGCTTTTATAGCGTCTATTTTTTCAGATTTAAAAGCTTTTGTTGCCATGTTTAGCTCCTTTGTGTTCATTCGTCTTTATTTAAGACATTTTATCGACCTTTGTTATCCAAATACTAAAAAAGATTTGCTTCCTCAATATTTGGACCGCAAAATCTCATAGGTTAACAAATCAATATTATATATTTCGACTGTTTCACCTCGGTTAGCTGGTATATTAAGGGGAAGAAGGCTTTATTTAGCCATCGGATTTTCATCCACCCCGCTAACTGTCTGCGGTTATATGTTCATATTATATGAAAAAGTTTCAAAAATCAATAGGGTGGTTAATTTTTCTTAACTAATGTCCAAACTTCATATTCCTGACCTAAATTATAACGGCCTTTCATAAATGGAGTGAACGCTTTTGTAGGTTCCAAATTATACCTGATAGAAAAGTTACCTAAACAAACAGCCTCATTTTTATGATTTATTGATAATAATCTTTCCAAAACCGGGTAGACATCAGTTTTAAAATTCATTTTATTATCATAGGCATCTATTGAAACATTTGCATAAACAAGCCACTTTTTTTTACGCATTTCCAAACTTATACGATTCAATGAAACATATATAAATGAAAGTAAATTATCGACCTTACTAAAATCATTTAATAAGATAAGCATTTTATCATCTGTTTTGGCAAACCTGCAACCGGTTATATTTTTTATTGAGGAATAAAAAATCTTGAAAGCTTCTTCTTCTTTTTCTTTTACTCCTTCATTTGAGTCTCCGCCCCAACAAGCATCTATTAACATATTTTTTGCAACAAAACGGATTAAAATAGCAGCATTATTAACTCTTTTAATATTTGCCTCAACTTCTTTTTGTAATTCTTTATTAAAAGCTTCTTCATTTTTTGATTTTATTGTTCGAATCGAATCATTTATAGAACCGATAGCTTGGTAAACATAATATTTAACTTTTGCAACTAAAAATACACAAACAAGTGCAATTAAATCAAATAAAAGCAGAGATCCATCTACATATACCCCGCCGACTTGAACTTCTCTGTCATAAAACAGCCTTACAAAATCATTGATGGAAACTGCTAAAGGCTGAACAAAGTTAAATACATCTGAATTTAAAAGATTAAAAAACCAATATGAAGCTGTTAAAAATACAACAATCATAAGGACAATTTGGACAAAAAATAAAACATTTATCAAATAATGTAGTAGTTTTGACAATAATTCATATATTTTTACCATACAGTCCTCATTTTAATGCAATATTATCAATCAAGCGCACATTACCTATTTTTAACGCAATAAATACTATTGTATTATCATCTGCGATTTCTTTTTCTTCCAAATTATCAGCATCTCTAAATTCAAGATATTCAAGAGAATGATGCTCATTTAAATACGCATAAGCAATCTCACTTAGAGCCTTAACATCTTTTATGCCTTTCTCAAAGCAAGCTTTAATATTGAATAGGATTTTACTTAATGCTAATGCATACTGGCGTTCTTCATCAGACAAATACTTGTTTCTTGATGACAAAGCAAGTCCGCTTTCTTCTCTTACAATTGGACAAGGGATTAATTCAACAGGAATATTCAAATCTTTAACCATTTTTTTCAAAATAATTAATTGTTGTCTGTCTTTTTCTCCGAAGAATGCAAAATCAGGCTGAACAATATTAAACAATTTGTTAACAACTGTACAAACCCCATCAAAATGACCTACTCTTGACTTCCCGCACAATTTGTTTGTATAGAAAAACGGAGGAATAACATAAGTCAAAAAATCATTAGATAAAATATGCCCTTCGCCATACATTTCTTTTGGGGAAGGTGCAAAAACGATATCAACACCTGCATCATTGCAGAGTTTTTCATCAGCATCAAGTGTTCGAGGATATTTTTCTAAATCTTCCCCTGGACAAAACTGTATTGGGTTCACAAATACAGAAACTACTGTCTTATCACATTTTGCCACACTCTTTTTTATCAAACTCAAATGCCCGTTATGTAAAGCTCCCATAGTTGGGACAAGACCAACGGTTAATCCTTGTTTTTTCCATTCTTTTATTTTGTCTCTAACTTCACTAATTGTATGTAACAACATAATTCCAAGTCTCACTTCTTAGTTTTATTTTAACATGAAAATCATTTATTAAATTTTATGTTTTTAAAAAATCTCTTCATTAGAAGGGAATTTACCTGACTTCACATCATCATTAAACTGTTTTGCACAACTATAAATTAGTGCTTTCATATCACCATATTTTCTTGCAAATTTTGGTTTGAATTCTGAAAATTTTCCAAATACATCATCAGATACCAAAACCTGTGCATCACAATATTTTCCGGCTCCACAAGAAATAGTCGGAACAGACAAATTCTCAGTTATATATTTTGCACTATCTTGAGGAACCATCTCTAAAACAATAGAAAATACTCCGGCTTTTTCCAACTCTTTTGCTTGTTTTAAAATTTCTTCTGCAGCCTCTTGAGTCTTTCCCTGAATTCTATACCCGCCAAGAGTATTTAAAAATTGAGGAGTAAAACCTAAGTGTCCCATCACAGGAATACCAGATTCAACCAAACGTTTAATTACAGATATAATATAATCACTATACCCTTCTATTTTTAAGCCATTAGCCCCAAATTTAACCATCTCACCGCAATTTTTTACTGCAGATGAAATATCTGTATGATAGCTTAAAAATGGCATATCAGTAACAACCATAGCTCTTTGAGCTCCCTTTGCAACAGCTTTCGTAAAAATAGCCATCTCTTCAACTCCGACACTATGAGTTGTTTCATAGCCCAAAGCAACCATAGCAAGACTGTCACCAATTAAAATTATATCTATTCCCGCTTCATCTATATACTTTGCTGTCGAATAATCGTAGGCAGTCAAAACCGAAAATTTTTCATTATTATCTTTATATTTTTGAATTGTTTTAACTGTTACTTTTTTAATCATTATACATTACAACCTTGTTTTTCAGCATCTTTGTGAGAAGCGAATAAAGCTGCTTTTTCAGCTTTATGTTCTTTTCTAAACCAGTAATAAATTGCTCTTGCTACACGATGAGAACTGTGTCTTACGTATCCGTCTTTATTATCCTCAATCAACTTCCTTGAAAAGACTTGAATACCAAGTTTCTTCAAATTTTCATAATCAGTTTTAACAGGATAAGAACCAGAAAGTTGATATTTTTCAGCCAAATTAGAAGGCATATAATCATTCACTAAAACTGCATCAATAATCTTTTTGCTGCCAGCATGTTTTATCAATGCATTTACGTGATCACTTACGCTAAACCCATCAGTTTCACCAGGCTGAGTCATAATATTGCAAACATATATTTTTTTAGCTTTTGATCTTGCAATTTCATGAGAAATTTCAGGAATCAAAAGATTTGGAATAACACTGGTAAATAAGCTTCCAGGTCCGAGAATTATTAATTCTGCATCTCTTATTGCTGTTATAACATCATCCAATGCCTTACAATTTTGAGGGTCAGTGAATAATCTCTTTATTTTTCCGTGAGCTTCCGGAATATTTGATTCCCCATGAATAATTCTGCCGTCTTCCATTTCAGCAACAAGTTTCATATCATCTAAAGTAGAAGGCAAAACTCTACCGCGAATAGATAGAACATTTGAAGATTCCTTCACCGCACGAACCATATCACCTGTGATTGAACATAATGCAGTCAAGAAAAGATTTCCAAAACTATGCCCTTCAAGACCTTCTCCAGTTTTGAAACGATATTGGAAAAGTTTAGTCACAAGGTCTTCATCATTTGATAATGCAGCGATACAATTTCTGATATCTCCAGGAGGCAAAACGCCCATTTCTTCTCTTAATCTTCCAGAACTCCCGCCATCATCTCCAACTGTTACAACAGCAGTTATGTTATTAGTAATATTTTTAATCCCTTTTAACAACATAGAAAGTCCTGTACCACCACCTACTGCAACAATTTTAGGTCCCCTGTTTAATTTTCTTCTTCTATATAAATTTTCTAATAAAGATTCATTATTACTGCCGTCAAGCATTGACAAATTAGTTTTCTGCCAACCTTTGAAAAATAAACCGGCACCAAACATAACAATTGCAAAAGCAATCCATTCTGTTGAAACTTTCATGGCTATTTTTCTAATAAATTCCATTGTATAAAATATAGGTTTGATATCAAATAAAATAAGTACGCCTAAAGTCATTAATACAGCGCCTAAAAATATCAAAGCAAACCATCTTTTTACCTGCAAACCAGGGATTAACCATCTTGCCTCAACAGGTATCTTCATATTTTTTCTAAAATTTTTCATCACCTTATTACTCATTTTCTACTCCACCCATCCGGATAAACACGCATTTTTGTAGTTTACAGGTACTGGGGTAATAATCCCATGGGCCTGTTTTATTAATTCCAATGAATTTGAAAGTCTGTTTGAAAAGTGGATTGTATCCGCTTTCACAACAGTTTTACCACCCTCAATATTTGAAACCTGTGATGTCGCCAATAAATGTTTTAACCTTTGAATTTCAATTTCGGTATTTTCACTATCTTTAGCAACAGTATTCACAGTTCCATCTACATTATACATTTTTTCAAGACAAACTTCTTGTGCAACAGGAATATTAATTAATTCACCGGTTTTTTCAGTAATTTCACCTGTCGCGCCATAATACACAAGCCATTTAGAACATTTTTGAACAGCTTTAGCAACAGCACAAGCAAAAGAAAAATCACTTGCGCATCTTTTGTACATAGCACCATGTGGTCTTACGTGTTCAATTTCCATATGAAAAGTTTTGGCAAATGACATTAATGCTCCAACCTGATATATTACAAGAGCCTCAATTTCATCATCTGTCAAGTCCATATCACGATAGCCAAAACCTTGAATATCATCAAATCCTATATGAGCACCAACAACAACATTTTTTTCTTTCGCTTTTAAAAGTGCATTTTTTATAGTCATCGGATCTCCTGCATGAAACCCGCAGGAAATATTGACAGAACTTGCATAATCCAACAAATCAAATTCGAAATTATTTTTATAAATTCCGAAACTTTGCGCCAAATCGATATTGAAATCAATATTTTTAATAGGCTTTCTTTCTAAATTATCTTGCATAACCATCTTTCTCTACTAAATAATATTATAATAAGATAATTATACTCAATAAATATTTAATTGCCACTATCTTTACATAATATTAATCAACACGATAAACATCGGATATTTCCAAAAACATATACTGTTTTGTGTAATAAGCTAATTTTTCAATATCAGCTTTACTAAAGTTTTTCAAATTAAAACAAAATTTAAATTTGTTACTTCCCATCTTATAATGCTTATCGAAAAATAAATATAAATATCCGTTAGTCAATATATAATATTCACCCCAGAAATAGAGTTTATTCATTAACTCATCAATATTGACACCCTGCATCCTGTTATCAGTATATTTATGATTTTTTAAATCTACTGCATCATCAGAAAAATTATCATATTTGATATACAAAGAACGCTTACAAAGACGACTGTTATCCCATTTTTTAGTAATATAATCAGGTAAAAACGGGGTGCGTTTTTGGAAAATAGGGAATTCTCGCCTATCGTATGTGTTATAACCTAAAACTTGAAAAAACGGGATGATAATATTTTCTCTTATTTCTTCCTCAGACAAATTATCAAAATCAGCAATAGCCTTACCATTTTTAATAATCGCCATATTTCTTGCTAATACGCGCTTATTTAACTTATATATTAAATGCTTACAAGAAGCAAAAATTATATAAGAAACCAACAAAACAATAATAAATAATAAAAGAGCTGCAGAAATCATATTTATATTTTAACACTTTTTTTGAATTCTTGCAACTGATTTGAAAAAAAAATTATATAAATATTTATCAATTAAAAAAGGTACCGTCTTGATAAACGATACCTTTAATTCTCACAAAATCAAACTATCAACTATTTTGCTTGCAATTTATTTACAGCCTTAGTTAATCTTGATTTTTTTCTAGCCGCAGTGTTTTTGTGTAAAACACCTTTTGAAACAGCTTTGTCACATAATTGATATGCTTTTGACATCGCAGAATTCAAAGCTTCTTTATCTTCAGCTTTAGCTAGTTCTAATACTTTCTTAACAGCAGTCTTAATAGAAGATTTGAAAGCTACATTTCTTAATCTGTTTCTTTCAGCTGTTAGTACTCTTTTTTTAGCAGATTTAATATTTGCCATTTTATTTTTGCCTTTCTTTACTCTTAGTCCGATTAATGACTTCGGACAATTTGAGGATGTGAGTGCTTTAATATTAAACAAAAAAATTTGAATTTGCAACATGCATCACAAATATTATTAAGTTTCTTCAAATATTGAGTTTTTAGCCACTACTAGTGTTGTAGTAAATTGTAGTTTTTTACTGTTAAAATTTGTAACATTATACACAAGAATTAGTTCTATAGGATTATATTTTTTAGTCATTTGTGGTATAAATAATATATAAGAAAGAATTATATTTATATAATAATTCGTTTAAAATAAGATATGGAGGCACAAATGTCAGTAGGACAATTCGTATTTATGTTACATAGCCACCTTCCTTATTACAGAAAAGCCGGCATGTGGCCTTTCGGGGAAGAAAACCTTTATGAATGTATGGCAGAAACTTACGTTCCTTTATTAAACGCAATTTCTGAATTATATGATGAAGGCATTAAAGCTAAATTAACAGTAGGTATCACCCCAATTTTAGCAGAACAGCTTAACGACAGATATTTACAAGAAGGCTTTGTTAAATATTTGGACTCAAGAATTGCTCAAGTTTCTAAGGATTTAGAAAGATATCCTGATCCGAAAGTTGCGCATTCTCAACATTTAAAATATCTGGCAAAATATTACTTTGATTGGTTTACACATATCAAAGATTCTTTTGTAAATAAATACGGAATGGATTTGATTGCCCAATTTAAAAAATACCAAGATTTAGGTTGTATTGAAATTACAACTTCCGGAGCAACTCACGGATTTTCACCTTTACTTGCGACAGACAGCAACTTGAACGCACAATTCAAAATAGGTTCAGACACAACAAAAAGATTGTTTGGTAAAAAAGCATGTGGATGCTGGCTTCCTGAATGTGCATACAGACAAGGTTATGAATATGTTGGTAAAGATGGGAAAAAACATTGGAGACCTGCAATTGAAGTAACTTTACAAAACAACGATATTGAATACTTCTTTACAGAATCTCACGTAATAGAAGGAGGAAATTCTATCGGAAACAGACGTGTCATCGGCGTTTACGGAAACATTGAATACATTCCGCTGCCTGATCGTCCGGCAACTGGATACGATACATATTCTGCTTACTGGTTACCTGATGCACAAGTTGCAGTAATGGGAAGAAACGATAGAGCAGGTTATCAAGTTTGGTCTGCTGCAGACGGATACCCTGGCGATGGAGTATACAGAGAATTCCACAAAAAAGATGACAAATCTGGTATGCATTATTGGAGAATAACTTCACCTACAACAGATTTAGGTGACAAAATGCTATATGATCCAGTATTAGCATTAAATAAAGTAAACGAAAATTCAGACCACTATACAACATTAATTTATCATATGCTTAATGATTACAAAAAAGCAGCAGGTAAAGACGGACTTGTTATGGTATCATTTGATACAGAATTATTCGGACACTGGTGGTTTGAAGGTGTTGAATTCATTAAACAAGTTATCAAAAAATTTGCTACATATTTACCTGAAGTTGAAAGACTAACTGCCGGTGAATATATCCACAAATATCCGCCAAAAGAAGCTATTCAAATCCCTGAAAGTTCTTGGGGACAAGGTGGACACTTTTATGTATGGAACAACCATTTAACTGAATGGATGTGGCCAATTATTCACGCTTGCGAAAAACGTATAAATGCTATTGCAGATAAATATCCTACAATTCCTCAAGATAAGCTTCTTCACAGAGCTTTGAACCAAATGGCAAGAGAAAATCTATTGTTACAAAGTTCAGACTGGCCATTTTTGATTACAACTTGGCAAGCAAAAGACTATGCAACAGATAGATTTAGAGAACATGTTGACAGATTTGAAACAATTTGCGATATGATTGAGAGCGGCAAAATTGATGATGCTAAACTTAAAGAAATAGAAAGTATTGATAACTGTTTCCCTGAAATTGATTACAGAGTATATCAATCTATTGAAGAAGGAGTTATCCCGCAACAATCAGCAAAATTAGCTCCTCTATATAAATAATAATTAAAATATTAAACAATAAAGACCGGTTTCACAAATCGGTCTTTTAATTTGTTTCATCATAATTAATATATTAAATAGTTTTACTTTTTTGTGCAAGAAACATCTTATTTAAAAGCTGTTTTCCCGTTTTAAAATAATAAAGCATTGTTAATTATACATATCATTAACATATCTAAATTTTTTTTTTGCTATAGTATTGCATTTTTTTTTTCAGCATATTATAATGAAACTTGTCGAAAGACAAAGCGTAAGGGAGCGTAGCTCAGTTTGGTTAGAGCGCATGCCTGTCACGCATGAGGTCGCGAGTTCGAGCCTCGTCGTTCCCGCCATTTTTAAAATTAGCACCTTCGGGTGCTTTTTTAGTGCTTGTGCTGTGGGGTAAAGAAATAAAAACTCACCGCTGGGTGTTTTAAACCTACCGATATTTGAGCGAGCAGAGGCTGGAGTGCTTTTAACAAGTAATGAAATTACGAAGTCAAAACACTGAATTGCCGTTTAAGGCGAGCGGCTCAAGACAGCCTCGTCGTTCCCGACATTTAGGAAGTTTTAAGCTAATTTTTTTAAATGCAAAATTTTGTATGACATATATATATGCTCACAGGGAATTATAGATAAGTTTTAATATTGATAATAGTTTAATCATACAAATTTCTTAACTAAATTGACAGTCAACAATTAATAAATTATTATTTTATAAGGTATTTTATTTATTATGAATTAAAAAAGACTGGAGCTGGGGATATGCATATAAAAGTTACACGTAAAAAAATGGCAATAGTTATTTTGTTAGTTATTATCGTACCGATTATCTACAATACGATAAGTGGGGAAATTGCCGGAATTATTCAAAGCAAACTAAATACAATTCCTAAAGAAGTTGTAGTTGATCACCCAAAAGTTGAAATATCCCACATTTCAGCAGAAGAAACCGGACGAGTTGAAGCAAAATACTCTGTTGATGTTATCGCAAGAGTCCCAGGTTTCCTTATAAAAAAATATTTTAAAGAAGGGGATTTTGTAAAAAAAGGACAACTTCTATTCAAAATAGACCCCAGAGAATATCAAATAGAAGTAAACAACTCTTTAGCAAATGTAAATCAATATAACGCTCTTTTGAAAAACGCTCAACAGGAATTAAATAGAGCAAATGCACTGATTAAAGAAGATTTAATAAGCAGATCTGATGTAGACCAAAGTCTTGCAACTCGTAATCAAAATAAAGCTTTGCTTGATGCAGCAAGACAACAATACGAATTGGCAAGAGTTAATTTAAGCTACACAGACATACGTTCTCCAATAGACGGACGCATCGGAAAAGTTAATATAACAGAAGGGAACTACGTAACTGCAACATCCGGATCTTTGGTTAATATTTCCAGTACAAATCCTGTATATGTATCATTCAGTCTAAAAAGTTCCGACTATGTAAATATGCTAAGAGCCAGCAACAAATTTAAAGATGTACAAGTAAAAGTACAATTTGATGGAGGGCATTGGTATGACAAGATTGGAACCATAGATTTTGTTGATAATAAAATTGATAAAAATTCAGGTTCAATCAGTATGCGTGCAGTTTTTGACAACTCAAAAGGTTGGTTAGTACCTGGCAATTATATGAAGGTACAATTGATTGCACCAAAACAAGTTAAATACATGACAGTCCCACAATCATGCACAAAAGGGGACCCGATGAGCGGTTACTATGTATGGGTTGTACAAGATAACAAAGCTGTTCGAAAAGACATAGAAGTATCTGACAGTATTAACAACAATTGGATTGTAGAAAGCGGGCTTGATTACAATGATACAGTTGTTGTATCAGGTATTCAAAACATTGCAGCAGAAGGTCAAAAACTTAAAATTATTGATAATGAAGAATATATTAAAAATTTAAATGCGGGTAAATAATGAAAAAAATATTTGATAAAGATAAATTGTACTTTTTTATTAGAAAACCCAGATTTGCACTTGTAATATCTGTTTGTATAGTGCTTATGGGCTTGATTTCAATGTCTACACTAAAGCAGGAAAACTACCCGGATGTAACACCTCCACAAGTAAAAGTTTCCGCTTCATATACAGGTGCAAATGCCGAGGTTGTTGAATCATCAATTGCTACAGTACTGGAAAACAAACTTAATGGTGTAGAAGATTTATCATATATGGTATCAACATCTTATGACGGTTCATATTCTTTGAATATGTATTTTAAAGTAGGATCTGACAAAAACGTAAACTTGATGAATGTTCAAAACAGAATTCAACAAGTATTGTCACAACTCCCTGAAGAAGTTCAAAGAACAGGTGTAACTGCACTAAGCAGAACTTCCGGCTCAGGGGCACTTATATTAAATATTTACCCCATATCAGGTCACTGGTCACAGCTTGATATGACAAATTACGGATCTATATACATTAAAGACGAACTAAAACGCGTAGAAGGTGTTGCAGATATTGATGTATTCGGTTCAGGTGATTACTCTATGAGAATTTGGCTTGACCCGCAAAAAATGGCCGGATTAAATATTTCAACATCTGATGTAAAAAATGCAGTTGTTGCGCAAAACACTCAGGTAACAGCAGGTTCTTTAGGCGCATTACCAACAGATAACGAGCAAGCTTTACAACTTACGTTAAAATCTAAAGGAAGATTATCTGACGTTAAGGAATTTGAAAATATCATAATCCGCTCTAATATGGATGGAAGCAAGGTTAGATTAAAAGATATTGCACGCGTTGAACTCGGGTCTTCATCATATACAACACTTGGTACAGTTAATGGGAAACCTGCAGCACTTATTATGGTTTCGCAGCTTTCTGACGCAAACATTTTAAATTTGTCAAAAGCTGTTAAACAAAAAATAGGAGAAATAAATTCAAGACTTGATAACGGATTACAAATTCAAATCATAAAAGATGATGCAGATTATATCCACGAATCAATGAAAGAAGTTGAATTTACAATAATTTTAACAGGTATCATTGTTGTTATAATTATTTTCTTATTCCTTGGGGATGCTATGGCAACACTTGTCCCTTGTGTAACGATACCGGTTTCTCTTGTTGGTACATTTATTGCATTAAAAGCCCTTAATATGAGTATAAATTTGCTCTCATTGTTTGCATTAGTATTAGCAGTTGGTGTTGTAGTTGATGACGCGATTGTTGTAATTGAAAACGTCAAACGACATTTGGAAGAAGGCAAATCCGCAGGAATTGCAACCCAATTAACAATGGAAGAAGTAGGATCATCTCTTGTTGCAATGGCTATGGTTTTAATGGCAGTATTTGTTCCAATCATATTTATGGGTGGAATGACAGGCGTTATGTATAAACAATTTGCAGTATGTATTGCTGTATCTATTGCAATTTCTGCTATTTGCGCACTTACGCTGTCACCTGCTATGTGTTCTCATTTCCTCGGGCAAAAAGAACATAAAGAAGAAAAAACAAACAAATCAGAATTTTTAATACACTTTGAACATATAATTAACAGAATAAAAAATAAAACAGATGTTGTTATTAAAGATTTCAACAAATTCTTCACAAAAGCTGAAGATTTTTATATTGAATATGTAAATTTATTTGTTCATAACAAAAAGAAAACAATAATATTATACATATCACTTGTTATACTAACACTTGTATGTTTTAAATTAGTCCCAACAGGCTTTATTCCAGATGAAGACCAAGGGGTGCTACTCGCAAGTATAACATTACCTGACGGTGCTTCTCTTTCTAGAACAGAAGAAGTAGGGCTTCGCTTAGTAGAACAAATTCGAAATATAGAAGGCGTTGATGAAAAACGACTTATGCTATTTGGGGGTAATGGAGCAACAAATACTGCGACTGCAATTATTTCTCTTGATGATTATGCAGATAGAAAAGTTACTCCAATAGATTGGGTAAAAAGAAAAATAGAAGGTCGTCCGACAGATCTTTCACATACTGCTATTTTAAACAGAATAAGAGCAATCACTTCTAAAACCAAAGAAGCCTCTATTGTAGTCTTTTCACCTCCGGCAATTAGCGGTATGAGTATGCTGGGCGGTTTTGAATTCCAAATGCTTTCACAAGGTGAATACACACCTCAAGAACTTGAAAGCTGGGCTAATAAACTTATTCAAGCCGCTAACCAAGACCCATCACTTTCTAGTGTATATACAAACTTCCAAGCAAACGTACCTCAATATACCCTTGAAATTGATTATGAAAAAGCAATGGCTCAAAGTGTTGATTTACAAGAACTCTATTCAACATTAGCCTCAATGCTTGGAACATATTACATAAATGACTTTAACAAATATGACAGAGTTTTCAAGGTTCAAATGCAAGCTGAAAGCAATTTTAGAGATACAGCCGCAGACCTTTCAGGGATTTATGTAAAAAATACAAATGGAGTAATGGTACCAATACTTTCTATTGTTAAATTAAAACAAACTATAGGTACAGCTTCAATTACAAGATACAACTTGTATAAATCCGTTCAAATACAAGGGCAAGAAGCCGCTGGAAAAAGTTCCGGAGATGCAATGAATGCAATGGAAAAAGTTGCTAAAAAGGTTCTTCCATCTGATATAACATTTGACTGGTCAGGTACATCAGCTCAAGAACGTGAAGCTTCCGGTCAAACAATAATCATAGTTGCGATGGCATTGGTATTTGTATATTTGTTCTTAGTCGCATTATACGAAAGTTTCACAATTCCTATTGCCGTACTTTTAATATCCCCAATTGCAGCTTTAGGGGCATTAGTATTCCAGCTAATGATTAACCAATCCTTTGATATATATTCACAAGTTGGTATGATAACCTTGATAGGTTTAGCGGCAAAACAATCCATTTTGATTGTAGAATTTGCGAAAGAAGAACATGAAAGACACGGGCTTCCTGTAAAAGATGCTGCTGTTAAAGCGGCAAGATTAAGATTCCGTGCGATTATGATGACAGAACTTGCTTTTGTTATAGGTGTTCTACCAATGTTATTTGCATCAGGAGCAGGTGCAAATTCAAGAATATCTGTTGGTTCAACAGTATTTGGAGGT
>CALVGY010000025.1 GCA_944327215.1 Candidatus Gastranaerophilales bacterium
GTACCATTTATATCTTATTCTTAATTCGTTTCTGATAGCCCAACGGACTGCAGTAGCAATATATGCCGCATTATATTTTTCCAATTGTTCCGGTGTTTTGTTCTTTATCAAAACTTGTATTGCAATAATTCCTATTGAAACAAGTTCTTCATATTCCACCATATGAGCCGGAATTCTTCTTTGTTCCACTTTTGCGACTTTTTGAACTATGTCTATATATTCTTTTAATTTATTTGAGTCTTGTAAAATCATGATTGTATTTTAATATTATCATAGAACTGATTATATTCTACCTTTATTTGTAGTATTTTTCAAGTTATAAACAAAAAGTAAGATTTCTGCAATTGCTTTATAGAGTTCGGGCGGAATTTGCTGGTTTAAGTCAACCATTTTAAATAGTGCACGGGCAACAGGAGCATTTTCAATTACAGGAACTCCATGTTCTTTTGCGATAGATATAATTTGTTTAGCAATAAGTTCAGTACCTTTAGCAATGAGCATGGGTGAGGCCATTTCTTCTGCTTTGTATTTAAGAGCGCATGCGATGTGTGTTGGGTTTGTTACTACAAAATCAGCATCCGGAACCGCATCCATCATGCCTCTTTGAAGCATTTGCATACGGCGTTGTCTTAGTGCAGCTTTAACATTTGGGTCTCCTTCAGTGTTTTTATATTCATCTTTAATTTCTTTGAAAGACATTTTTTGGTCTTTTAAGAATTTCCATTTTGTAACCCCATAATCAGCTGCTGATATTATAAGGAATGCTATGCAGGCTTTAAAAATAAAATCTGTAATGAGTTTGCCAAATTCTATCATAACTGCAAAATTGTTATCTATAGCTGCAAGCATTAAGATACTTTCGATATGTTGCATATAAACACTCCAGCCTATATAGCCAAGAAGAATTACTTTAAGTATATTCTTAAATAATTCAAAAAGTGTTTTTATAGACATCAAGTTTTTAAAATATTTTGTAGGGTTTAATTTATCAAGTTTTGGCACAAGCGGAGCTGTTGCAACAAGAGGTCCGACCTGTATAAAGTCTGCCATAATTGCAACAAACCAAGCAATAAAAAGGATTGGTCCTATAATAAGAACAGCACATTTTATTGTAACTGTCAAAATATATGTCATACCAATTTCGGATAGATGCCCGTTGGGGATTTGTTCATACAAAAGAACATAAAGTTGAACAATTTGATTCCAGACAAAAGGAGCAAGCCCAAAGATTACAGAAAACAAAATAAGCAGTGACAATGCGGTTGAAAAATCTTTTGATTTAACAACCTGTCCTTCTTTTCTTGCCTGCTCGAGTTTTCTCGGGGTGGCATCAAACTGTTTATCTTCATCACCCATATGCTATTCCTTTAATGAATATTATAGCATGGTCAAATTTTTAAGAAACGATTTTAACGCCGGAGCTTGTGCCAAGTCTTTCTGCTCCTGCTTCAAGCATTTTTAGAGCTGCTTCTTTGTCTCTTATTCCTCCAGATGCTTTTACTTTTAGCCCGTATGCTGAAACTGTATCTGACATAAGTTTTACATCTTCAGCTTTTGCTCCAACTCCGTTTTTTACAAAGCCTGTTGATGTTTTTACAAAATCAGCTTTTGCTTCAACGCATAATTCACAAGCTTTTTTTATTTCATCTTTTGTAAGAAGGTCTGTTTCTAGTATAACTTTAAGTGGTTTATCTTTGCAGGCTGTTTTAACTGTTTTTATATCATTTATGATGAATTCATAGTCTTTGTCTTTCAATTTTGAAACGTTTATTACCATATCAATTTCATCAGCGCCGTCTTCAACTGCTTTTGAAGTCTCAAATGCTTTAACTTCACTCTTGTTAGCTCCAAGAGGAAAGCCCACAACTGTAACTACTTTAATATCTGATCCTTGCAAATTTTCTTTAGCAAGTTTTACGTATGCTGGGTTTATACATACTCCTAAAAAGTTGTATTTTTTAGCTTCTTCAAATAGCTTTAGAAAATCTTGTTTTGTTGCGTCCTGTTTTAAAAGTGTGTGTTCAATATGTTTGTTTAAATTTTCCATTTTTCCCCCTTTAAATTATCTAAAATTTTTGATGTTGAAAATGATTTGTTCAAAGTGAAAAAGTGTAATCCAATAGTCCCTTTTTCTAATAAATCAAGACATTGAGTTGTTGCATAATCTATTCCAAAAGCTTGTAGAGATTTTGGATCATCTTTATATTTCTCTAAATTTGTCCTAATAATTTTTGGTATTGTTATTTTTGCAAGTGAAGTCATTTTTGCAATTTGTTTTGAACTTATAATTGGCATAATTCCCGGAATTACCGGAATATTTATTCCGTTTTCTTTTAAAATTTCTGTGTAATTAAAAAACTTTTCGTTATTAAAAAACAGTTGAGTATAGATTGCGTCAGCTCCTGCAGCTACTTTTTTCTTTAAATTGTTTATATCTGATATCAAATCCGGACTTTCTATATGTCCTTCGGGATAACCAGCAACTCCTATTGATAAATTTGTTTGCTTTTTTATAAATTCTACAAGCTCATTTGCGTGGTTAAAATCAAAATCTTTGTTTTTTTCATCTTCGGGAATATCCCCTCTTAGAGCTAAAACGTTTTCAATTCCGGCTTGTTCAATTTTTATAAGTGCAGAATTAATTCTTTCTTTTGTTGAAGTAATGCAAATAAAATGTGGCATTACATTAATTTCTAGGGCTTTAATTTGTTGTAGTAATTCAAAAGATCTTCCGCCTTTTCCTCCGGCTCCGTAAGTTAAGGATATAAATTTAGGGTTGTATTTCTTTAATATTTTTATTTCCTCAAGAAGTTTTGTAAAGTCAGAATTTGGCGGGAAAACTTCAAAAGAAATGATAGGATTGCTATTTTTATCCGAATAAATTTCTTTAAGCTTCATAAGTTGATTATAGCATAAAGATTAATTATAATTATTTTATGTATTTGAAAGCTAAATTAAATATATTTGCAGGTGATATTTTAGGCGGTTTGAATGCTGCAATAATTACGTTGCCTCAGGCCTTGGCATTTGGGGTCGCAACAGGGTTTGGCGCAAGTGCTGGACTTTGGGGTGCTATTATATTAACTTTAGTGGCTGGACTTTTAGGAACAAAAGTTCCTATGATATCTGGAGTTACCGGACCTGTCGCAATTGTTGTTGCATCAATTATGCATGCTTTGAATAAAGATTTGAGTGCTGTTATATTTATTCTATTTTTAGCAGGTATTTTCCAAGTTATTTTGTCTCTTACAAAGTTGCCTGAAATTGTTAAATATGTGCCTTATCCTGTAATATCTGGTTTTATGAACGGGGTTGGGGTAATTATTATAATAATGCAAATCAACCCTTTGTTTGGGCTTCCGACAGCTTCAAACACTATTGCTAGTCTTAAAAATCTTATTAAATCTTTTGGAACAATAAATTTACAAGCTTTTTTGATTGGCGCTTTGACATTAATAATTGTCTTTGCGTTTCCCAAAAGATGGAATAAGTATGTACCTTCACAGATTTTAGCATTAATTGTATGCACAATTGTTTCGATAAAGTTTGGATTAAATGTGGCAAGAATTTCAGAAATTTCTGTTTCAATGCCTGCTATAGTTATGCCAAAAACTAATTTGCATGATTTAATTTCATACTTTCATTATGGAGTAATTCTTGCAATTATATTATCATCAGAAAGTTTACTAACAGGACTTGTTTGTACATCTTTGACAAAAGTTCAGCTACCTGCAAAACGTTTGTTAGCAGCGCAGGGAATTGGGAATATTTGTTGTGCGCTGACAGGTACAATGCCTGGTTCTGCTGCTACTATGAGAACTGTTGCTGCATTAAAAACAGGTGCATCTTCTAAAATAGCAGCAATTGTTACATCATTTGTCCTTGTTGTACTTGTTTATAAGTTTGGAGATTTTGTTGCTCAAATTCCTCTGGCTGTGCTTGCAGGTATTTTGATAAAAATTGGGTACGATATAATTGATACCAAGTTTTTGAAAGTATTAAATATCGCGCCTAAAGATGATTTATATGTACTTTTGGCAGTGTTTTTGCTTACTGTTTTTTACAATTTGATAGTTGCAGTTGGTGCTGGTATTGTTCTTGCTGCTTTGTTGTATGCAAAACGTGTTGCTGATAAAGCTAAAATCGTTGAAAAAACTGTTTATGATAAAGATATAATGAATTTAGAAATTGCGCTTGAAAAAGATTATAAACATAAAATTCGTGTTGTACATATTAATGGAGCATTCTTTTTTGGCTCGGCAACTCAGCTTATCTCGCATTTTGATGAACTTTTAGGTACAAGATATTTGATACTTGTATATGACAGTGATGATATGCTTGATATTTCTGCAATTTTTGCATTAGAAGATATAATTTTGCGTTTGAAATCGCAGCATATAAAAATATTGTTGGTAATTCAAAATGATCAAGTGAGAGAGCAATTAAACAAGTATGATATTATTTCTCAAATAGGCAAAAATCATTTATTCTTTGATGAAGTTGAAGCTATTGATTATGCAAAAGCTTCTTTTAAAAAAAGAGTTAAGAAAAAGTATTTCAATTAAATATGTTTATAATAATATAGTTAATAATGATATATTATAAGGATGAGAGGAACATGTTATGGAAAATTTGGATGTAAATAAAATAGTAAAACCTTCAAAATCAGCTTATTCCCGTTCAGCCTTGACTTGCCTTGAGAGAGTCGGGGGGGGGCGTTCTAGGCTCTTTCACCCAACGGCTAGATTTACAAAATTCTGAATTATGTTACAATAGTGATATGAAACATCACTATAAACGGACAGGCTTTACTCTTGCAGAAGTATTAATAACACTAGGTATAATAGGCGTAGTTGCTGCAATAATAATTCCTACTCTAGTGACAAAAATCACCAATAAAGGATATGTTGAAAAACTCAAGAAAAATTATGCAATTATTCAAGATGCAACTAATATGATTGTTGCAGAAAAAGGTGATCCTTCACAGTGGGAGTGGTCTGTTTATAATAGTGGAGATTATGTTGCCAATGATAGTATCGTAGAAAGTTATAAAAAGTATTTAAATGTTGTTGATACTTGTCCGGCTACTGTAGATACACGTTTTACAAAAAAATGTGTTTTGTCTCGATCTGAATATTCTTATTTAAACGGTAGTAAGGAAAATGTTGTTGATTATTCAAAAGTTTGGGGTATGTATCATTGTAATTATATTTTGATGCTTGCAGATGGTTCAACAATTGGAATTCGATTTAAGGGAGGTAGATGTGGGCGTTTTTGGGGAACACCTGATATAACTTTTACAATTGATATTAATGGTAAGGCTAAACCTAATAAAATAGGACGTGACATATTCTATGTGTATATGTTACAAACTGATCACGGAAAAATTAAGCCATATACTAATGAAATATTCCCAGGAACAGTTGATAATGTAAATACTTGTAGCCCAGACAGTACTGGCCAGAGTTGTGCTTATAGAGTTTTAACCGAAGGTAAGATGAATTACTAAAATTTATAATCTGGGATTATAAACGGTTCATTATTTGCATCTTTATCAACAAATGCAAGATAATATTTCATTGCTTTTTCTTTAACTTCGTCATAGAACTTTTGCGAAATATATTTTTTATGGAATTCATTCAGATCTCCTGAATAGTTCCCTAAAATATTTGCATAAGTTTCTATAACGGATTTATCAGAACCTCCGCCGTATGCTTTTGTTTTTGCATCGGTACCTGATGGTCTGATTTCAATATATTTGTCGTTGAATTCAAGATATGTACCGTCTCCTACGAACTTAATACTGCAAAGATTGTCAAATAAAAGACTTTTGAATGTGTTGTTCAATACTTCTTTAACATTTTCAAGAGTCATAAGTCCTTCTTTTACAGCCATTGCCATTGATAGGTAGAACAAATCATTTTTTGTACGTTTTTCTTCACCTTTTTTCTTGTCTTCTTTAAGTTTGTTAATATCAGGTTCGGATTCATTGTAATAAGCGATATCAACACGTGTATCATATCGTCCTATAATGTTGTTTTCATTGAATATTTCAACAAGATATTCAGAAAGAGAAACTTTTTCTTTTTGCAATTTAGAAATTAGTGCTGATGCTACTATAATAGCTTCTGTTGCACTCTTTTCTCTCATAGCAATTGCGAAACGTCCGTTCTTGGATTTTATTAGATCTTCTGTTCCAAGAATCATGCCGCCTGATTCTTCTCCCCCAAATAAAAGTCGAGGATTTATTCCAAGGTTGATAGGATTTCCGAATACGTCATCAATTACAACTTCTTTATCAGGTGAATTTTTAAGTTTTAATTCAACCTTTTTCATAATATTTGCGATTTCTTTAAATCCTACAGGAACATTTACAACATTTACACCGTTTGCTTTAGCCCAAGCATCCCAAGAAATAGCTGATGCTGTTGTTTTAATTATAAATCTTGGGTGTTTGTCCCATAGGCCTTGTTTTTTGAGTTGTTTTGACCAGAAATCCATTATCATTAAAAATGCTTGGTTTGCTGTGAATATAGTAAGAATTAAATCTTCATTTAACCTTATATAATCAATTCCTGCTCGTTCAAGTTCAGGGATAGTACAAGCAAACTCAGTTTGAACTATTGTTAATCTGTCATGATCAGGGTCTGTTATTAAAACAGATGTTCCAACTGGCATTTGAGTTAATTTATCTTGATAGTGTAAGGTTTCTATTACAGGAAAGAATTTTTCTCCATTTTGTCTTTTTGCAACAACTGTAGCATCTACAGAATAGTCATAAAAGGCTTTTTCACCTTTCGGGGTATGGTCATATTTTCCTATTGAATGGAAAAACGGATCTTCTTCTATATTAAACCAAGTAAATTTATCTGCAATATCTAATTTGTTTAATACTCTGCTTAGTGTTCTGTAAGCTGAACCTCCAACGTTTTCAATTACAATTTTATCTTTGATTTTTTTGATTAAATCAAGGTTAACTTTTTGTGCAACACCTGATTTTAAATATTCAACGTATAAATCTACGCCATCATCAACTTTTGCTAAAACGTCTTCATTGATAAGCGGGTTATCTTTTGCAGAAATTTTGATTTCATAAGTTCCGTTTTTCTTAGTTAAATCAAATATTTCTTGAATTTTGTTTACAAATTCCATTGATTCTTCAGGTAAATATTGGCTACCTTGACAGTTTAAATCTTTTGTTGCGTTTTTAACAGAAATACCATGGCTGGATGTAATATATTCACCACCAAGTAAATCAAGTTTAAATGCTAAAAATGATGCAAGCCAAATAGGAATTGTTTTTCTTCCTTTTGGTACGAGAGTTGTAATCCCTTGAGCAGCTTGAATTCTTGCAATGGCATCAAGGAATAAGTCAGAATTGTAGCGAACTTCTCTGCCTGCAACTTTTACAATTTTTTTACCTTCATATTTTTCTTTAGCTACAAGAGCTTTAGCTAAAGTTGCAAGAACAATGCCGACTAGGTTTATAGGGAATCTTGTGTCTTGAGGATATAAAATATTTTGAGGACCTCTGATGCCTGCTGTTGAAACTTTTGCTTCTTTTGCATAATTGGCAAACCATTCTTCAAGATTTAACCCTTCAGGATTTTTATTTTTATCATAAGGCATCAAATGCTCTTTTTTTAATGTAAAAGTGAACTCCCCATCTTGAGAAAAATCCATTAGATTTAAGTTCTTGATGTAATCAGGAGTTTTTTCATACACACTTTTAAATAATTCATTTTCTAATTCTACGTTTGATGTTTTCATTGTGCTCTCTCCTTAAAAAATATTTTTTTAGTAATAATATATATAAAAAACTTGTAATGTGCAATCTTTGTATATATAATATTTTTAGGATATTAGTCACGATGGAGTAATAAATGTTCTGGGATAAAAATAAGAACTATACAAAACGAAAAGCATCAGAATTTAATAAGTGGAGAACATTTCTTCAAATTCTTGTATGCAGATATTTCTATGGTATAAGATTAAAATTTGTTTATCGTATAGAAGTCCATGGGCTTGAAAATGTTCCCAAAGATAACAAATATATTGTTTGCGCAAATCATCTTTCAACTCTTGACCCGCCGATGTTAGCTGCGATATTCCCAAGAAGAATTTCATTTATGGCTAAGCAAGAATTATTTGATATTCCATTTATAAGATGGTGGCTTGATTGGTTAGGAGCTTTTGCTGTTAATAGAGAAAGCCTTAGTCCATCTACCATTAAAACAGTTTTGGAAATAAAAAAAAGTAATTGGGTATTTGGTATTTTCCCTCAAGGAACAAGAGGGGTTCCCGGTACAATATCAAATGTCACAAAAGGTTTTGCAGGACTCGCTAAAATTACTAAATGTGATGTTTTACCCGTTGGTATAATTGGAACGAATGAAGTTAAAAGATTACCGTTTTCTGGTAAGATTATTGTTAAAATAGGAAAACCTATTCCTTATAGTGATAAGCCTGAAGAAGTCGTTGAAAAATGGATTGATTCAATTCAAGAACTTACCGGCTTTAAATATGTTGGTCATAGTGATGATAATAAAGATTTAGGAGTTAAGAATAATGGTTAAGAAAGAAAGAAATTACAACCGTAGATATCCATACGAATATAATATATTTCGTACCATGTTTTATATGGGGTTTCTTTATGTAGTTGTTATTCCTTTTATGAAGATTTTTTATAATTATACAATTACAGGAAGAGAAAATTTACCGACTAAAGCAAAAAGCGGGAAATTTATATATACTGCAAACCATGTTTCACATTTTGATCCCCCAATGGTTACTATGGCATGTGTTCGACCTATTGCTTACATGGCAAAGAAAGAATTATTCCAAAAAGGTGATAAGTTTGAATGGCTGGTAAAACGTCTTGGCGCGTTTGCAGTTGATAGAACTAAACCTGAAATTGCAACTTTTAAAACAGTAAAAGATATTTTATCTACAAGCTGGTCATTAGGAGTTTTTCCACAAGGAGGTATTAGACCTTATGGATCAGAACTTGGTGATTTGAAAAAAGGCTTTGTTGTAATTGCTAAAAATGCAAAAGCTGATATTGTTCCTGTCGCAATTGGTGGTTTTACAGGGTATCCTAAATTAAAACCGTTTACAAGACGCGAAGTACATTTGCATATTGGGAAACCAATTTCTTATAAATTAAGCGAAGAAGAAATTATTTATGAATGGTGTAAACAAATTTCAGAGCATGCTGATTATATAAATACTGCGCCAATCCCTGAATTCTATAAGGAAAAACAAACTGTTTAAATGTTTTTTAAGATAGTAAAAAATAATGTTTAAAATAAAAACTCCCTTTAATAAGGGAGTTTTTTATATGAAGAAAGAAATTGTTTTCTTAGATTTTAAGCTGCTGTTTTAGCTGGTTCTTGTTGTGGCATTTGTTCAAGTTTTTCTAAAGCTGCTGTTGCCGCTTCTTGTACATTTTTGTCTTGGTCGTTTTTAGCGATTGTGAACAATGTTGACAAATCTTGTTTATATGCCGGTTGTTGTATGTAGCTTAAAGATTCAATAGCTGAAGTTCTTACCATTGGGTTCGGGTTGTTTTTCAATTGTTCAACAATTGTAACTGCTCCGGGAAGTTCTGTTAACGGGACTGTTGAACCTGTTAATTTTGCAACTTCGTCGCCATATAATTTTTCCATTATAGAAGTTGTGAACATTGCGTAGCTTTTGTTTCTTTCAGCTTGTTCCATCGGAGTGATTGTTGTTGCTAATGTTTTATCAGCATCAGAAAGTTGTTCACCTTTCATTAATTTTTGTCTTGCTGAAATTTGTTCAGGTGTAGGGCCTGCAAGTTTGCTAGAGTCAGCATTAATAATAGTGTTTAATGCATTAACAACTTTTTCATCTAATAATTCAGTTGCTTTTTGTGGGTCATCTTTGACCATATTTGCGATTTCTTCCATTGCGTTTGCTTGAACTTCATAGTCAGGGTTTGTTAATTTAGCAATAAAAGAATTTAAATCAACTTGCGGAGTCATGGCAACAGGTTGTTCAATTTCAACTTTTGGTTGCTCTGTTGCAGGTTTTTGTTCAACTGCAGGTTGAGAAACCATAGGTGCAGGTGCGTTGATATTTTGTTGTTGAATTACAGGCTGAGGTGCAACTGCTACAGGTTCAGGAGCTACCGGTTGAGGAGTTGCCGGAACTGAGGGAGCTACAGCTTGTGGAGCCTGTGGTAAAACTGGTTGTTGTACAGGCATGTAATAAGGTTGAGTTTGTGCCTGTGGATATGAATATAATTCATTTTGCGGATATGAATAGTAAGGCATTGTCGGTTGAGCATATTGCGGTACATTCATCGCAACTTGTCCAACGCCTGGTGCACTTATTGAAGGATTGTGAACATCAATCTTTACAGCATTATAATTAGGTGCAGGAATCGGCTGAGGGCATGCATAATTTGGAACCATATGGGGTTGCATGTAAGGATTTCCTAAATTTGGAGCTTGAATCATTTAATTTCTTCCTTTCATCAATAAAATAATATCTATTTTTATTCTACTGTTTAAATACATCTAAAGAAATAAAATTGCTAAAATTATCTTTTTTTTTAATAATTCTTAACAAAGAGCACATAGATTTTATAAATACACTTAATTTTTATTTATGCTATAATATAGATGTATTGGATAAAATTGGGTTACATTCTTATGATGATAAATAAAAATGAGAGAAAATCTATTAGATCAAGTTTTGGAAAAACTCTTGCAGAATTAGGAGCAATAAATCCAAATATTGTTGTTCTTGATGCCGATTTGTCATGCTCAACTCAAACTCAAATGTTTGCAAAAGAGTTCCCGGAAAGGTTTTTTAATTGCGGAATCGCAGAACAAGATATGATTGCAACGGCAGCAGGACTTGCTTCTGTTGGCAAAATCCCTTTTGCTTCAAGTTTTGCGATGTTTGCGACAGGAAGAACTTATGATCAAATAAGAAATTCTGTATGTTATCCTGAGTTTAATGTGAAAATTGTAGGTACCCACGGCGGGGTTACTGTTGGGGAAGATGGCGCGAGCCATCAAGCTCTAGAAGATATATCTTTAATGCGTGGAATTCCAAACATGTCAGTAATTGTCCCTGCAGATTGCAGAGAATGCGAACAGGTTATGCAATTTGCGGCTGAGAATTATGGGCCTATGTATATTAGAATTCCAAGAACAAATGTGTGTGATATATTTGATGAAAATTATACATTTGATTTCTGTAATGCAAAAGTTTTAACTGAAGGTGAGGACGTTACTGTTATTACGAATGGTGAAACTCTTGCTGAGGTTATTGTTGCTCGGGAAAATCTTTTAACAGAAGGCTATTCTGTTCAGATAATCCATGTTCCGGTTGTAAAGCCTCTTGATGGAGCTACAATAATAGATCAAGTTAAAAAGACAAAATTCTGTATGGTAGTAGAAAACCATTCTATAATCGGAGGTTTGGGAAGTGCTGTTTGTGAACTCCTTGCAGAATACTATCCGGTGCCGGTTCACAGAATTGGAGTTAATGATAACTTTGGTCAAAGTGGAAAATGGGATTATCTGCTTGATTATTATGGATTAAGTTCTGATAAATTAACTATAAGTATAAAGCGATATATTGATAAATATCGTCTTGTAAATAAGTAAGGAAAAATTATGATTCAATTCAGATCAGTGACAAAAAAATATAAAAATAATCATTATGCCTTGAAAAATGTAAATCTTGATATTATGTCAGGGGAATTTGTGTTTATTGTTGGTGCATCAGGCGCAGGTAAATCAACTTTAATGAAGTTACTTTATAATGAAGAAAGACCTTCAAGCGGTACTGTTACGATTGGCGGAATAAATGTTGCAAATCTCCCAAATGACAAAATCCCTAATTTGAGAAGATGTATGGGAATTGTGTTCCAAGATTATAAACTCTTACAAAACCAGAGTGTATATGATAATGTTGCTTATGTAATAAGAACTTTAGGCATAAGCTCAAAAGAGATTAACGCTCGTGTTTCCGGTGCGTTAAAAATTGTTGGGTTATACGACAAAATGAATGCATATCCTTCAGAATTGTCCGGAGGAGAACAACAAAGGGTAGGTATTGCTCGAGCTATTGTTAATGGTCCACCATTATTAATTGCAGATGAACCTACAGGGAATTTGGACCCCAAAAACTCAATGGAAATTATGCAAATTTTGGATCAAATTAACCAAAGAGGTATCACAGTAATTGTTTCAACCCATGACAATGCGATGGTAGATTATTTTAGGAAAAGGGTTATTACATTAGATAAAGGTGAAGTAGTTAGGGATATACAAGCAGGTACGTATGAATAGTTCTAAGACAAAGATAAAAAAACAAGTAAAAAAACACATTCCAAAAGATTGGTTATGTGAATTGAGAATTTTATATAGACTAACAAAACAGACTGTTCATGATATAGCAAGAACGGGGATTGTAAATATTGTTATTATAACGACAATGGCTGCTATTTTAACAATTTTCGGATCTTTTTTCCGTTCCGCTCTTTCGATTTCATCTTTCGCTCATGAACTGGGTAATGTTCTTGAAATATCGGTTTATTTAAAAGAAAATGCAGATGCAAATGTTGTTAAAAATCGTATAAAAGAATTTGAACATGTTGAAAATGTTACAATTATCCCAAAAGCTTCTTCTTGGAGCGATTTAAAAAGAGAAATGGATTTGCCTGATATTGAAAATCCTTTACCTGATACTTTGCATGTAAAGGTGGATACTCCGGAAAATATTGAACAGGTATTTAGTAACGTAAAGCAATTGAAATCTGTTGAGGATGTTAGTTATGCTCAAGATCTTGCAAAAAAAATTGAAGCATTAAATAGAATCGTAAATATGATAACTATTTTTGTTGTAATAATCATGGGAATTTTGACTATAACGATTATAAATAATACAATTCAGTTAGTTATTCAATCAAGAAAAGAAGAAATTGAAATAATGCGTTTGATGGGTGTTTCAAATTGGTATATAAGGTTCCCATTAATTATGCAGGGTGCATTTTATGGTTTTTCTGGTGCTGTGATTGCACTTTTACCATTGAATGTTGTGCAAAACGGACTTAATCATATGCATCAATTCTTTATGGTGCCCACTCCTTTGTATGCACAAACTTTTGTAATAGCTGTAATGTTTACAATGGCTGTTTTATTTGGAGCTGGTGGAAGTTTCTTATGTATAAAGAAGCATTTGCAGGTATAATGGATGAATGATAAAAATAATATACTTTTAATATCAGAAGATGAAAAATTCGCAAAGGTTCTAGCTTCGAAAATTATTTTTCTGAGGGCAAATGATAATATTGTTATATCGGATTTTGAAAAATCATTGAATTCAATTGAAATTCATGATCCTAATATTGTTCTTTTATATGGTAAACCTAAAGAAAAAACATATGATTTAATAAGAGAAATCCGTAAAAATCAATCTATTTGTATTATATTAATATCTGATTCAAATGATCCGGCTTTTATTTTATCTGCTTATGATTTCGGAGCAGATGACTTTATATTATCTTCGGCAGAGGATTTTGAATTTGTTTTGAGAATAGTTCATAATATAAAACATAATTCTGTAAAATTAAAGCAATTGAGAGATGAAAAAATCCTTGAACAGTTGGATGTAATTGATTCTGAAACAGGAATTTATAACTATAATTATTCAAAGCAGGTAATTGAAAATTATATCGATGGTAACCTTTTAGATTATGGTTCATTGGTTGCAGTCGGACCTGCGGATGATAGTAAAGCTACTTTTGATGTAAAGAAAATGGCGGGAATTATCAAAAATTCTGTAAGAGTTGATGATATTGTAACTTTTGGAAGAGGATTAAGATTTTATATATTGCTTCCTAAAATTGATTTAAATCAAGCTTTAATCGTTTTTAATAAGATTAAGGGGTTGATTTCGGATGATTTTAAAATTTGTGCAGGAATTACATCAATTAATCAGAAAAGTTTTGATGAGATAGAGCATGACGCTCTTGAAGCTTTATCAAATGCAGTTGCAACGGAAGTTGAATATGCATTTTCTCAGGAAAAAGAGAATACTCTTGATGAGTGGTTAGATGATGAAGCATTACATTCAAAAGGGTACAAAATCTTTAGGCAAATATTTAATAAAAAATTGGAAAAAGTTATAACCCCTGTTTTTTATCGACTTCAAAAATCTTATGAAGATAAACTTTTTGATACAGAAATTGAACAGTATACAAGTGAAGAGCATTGTGAGTTCAAACTTTCAAACAAAAAACAAGAAAGTACTCTGAGAATAGTTTATCCCGGTTTTGCCAAAATTGTTGTTTATATTACACATGAAGGTTTGGACAGCCCTGAAGATAAAGAAATACAAGTCCCATTGACTAAAATAACTCAAAAAGAATTAATAAATATTGTTGAAGATTTTATTGAAGAGTTTAAAAAAGTTTCAGTATAGAAAAAGTAAGGAGAAATATGAATACATTATCAGCAGAAAATAGTTTAGTATTAATTATAGATATTCAAGAAAAATTAGTTGCAGCACTAAATAAAGATGTTGTTGTTTCAAATTCTCTTAAAGTTGCATCTGCCGCAAAATCTTTAGGTATTCCTGTTATTTTAACAGAGCAGTATCCAAAAGGTTTAGGAAGTACCGTTCAGCCATTAAAAGATGTTTTGCCTGAAAATAGTGAAATAATAGAAAAAACTTATTTTAATGCATTGTTGGAAGATGGTTTGTTAGATAAGATAAAATCTTATGATAAGAAACAAATTGTTATTTTCGGTATAGAAACTCATATTTGTGTTTATCAAACAGCTTCTGCTTTAATAGAAGAAGGGTTTGATGTGTATGTAATAAAAGATGCTTGCGCAAGCCGCAATAAGTATGAATTTAAACAAGGTATAGATGCTATGGTTGCAAATGGGGTTAAGGTGTATTGTGTAGAAATTGCTCTTTTTGATTGGCTAAAAGGCGCAAAAAATCCAAAATTTAAAGAAGTTCAGGCATTGATTAAGTAAATTTGATAAATCTCTAAATATTATTTAAATCTTTTTGAATTTGAAGTTTTAAAGCATTAATTGATTCAAATTTTTTTTCGGCGCGTATCATTTTGTTGAATTCAACAAACATTTTTTCCCCGTAAATGTCTTTGTTGAATTCTAAAATGTGGACTTCAAGAAGTGTTCCTTCTCCATTTACAGTTGGCCTTGTGCCAAAATTTGCAATTCCTTTCCCAAAATTTGTATCAACAGAATAGACCCCATGCGGTAATTCAATCAATTCATTAGGATAAATAAGATTTGCAGTTCTAAAACCTATTGTACGACCTATTTGATGTCCTTTTATTATATTATTTGATGTGAAAAATTTGTAGCCAAGCATTGTATTTGCTTTTTCGATTTTTCCTTCCGATAAATATTTTCTTATAGTAGAGCTGCTAACTATTTCATTGTTTATTTTTTGAGGAGATAGTTCAAAGTATTTATATCCGAATTTGTATGAATTATCTCTTAAAAATTTTGCATTACCACTTTTTTTATAGCCAAAATTGTGATTCCATCCGGTTGAAATTGCGCATGGTGTAAAATATTTTATTAAAACATCTTTTAAATACTCATCAGCCTTTAATCCTGACATGCTTTCAAAATCTAATTCATACAGATAATCAATTCCAAGATCTGCTATTTTATTCTCTCTTTCTTTCTCTGACAGAATATATTTTGGGCATTTCCCATAAAAATAGCAAAAAGGATGATTTGTGAACGTTATTACTGCTGATTTTGTATTATTTTCTTTTGCGTAATTTACTGCACTTTGTATAACCGCTTTGTGGCCGAGGTGTACTCCATCAAAAAAACCTAGTGCTAATGATAAATTTTGATTTTTGCTTAATTCATTAAATATTTGCATACAAAAATTATATAATAAAAATTAATACAAAAAACAAACTCCTTGAATTAAGAAGTTTGTTTTTCGTTTAATAAAATAAAGTTTATTTTTATGATTTATGAGCTGTACTTTTCAAGTGAAGTTCTCTCAATTGTTGTAAAGAAGCTTCGCCAGGAGCATCACTCATAAGGTCTTTTGCACCTGAGTTTTTCGGGAATGCGATAACATCACGGATGCTATCAGTTCTGCAAAGTAGAGCTACTAATCTATCAAGACCGATAGCCAAACCTGCATGTGGAGGTGTACCGTATTGCAGTGCATTAACCATAAATCCGAATTTTTCTTTTGCTTCGTCTTCGGTTAATCCTAGCGCTTTAAATATCGCAGATTGAACTTCTGATGAGTGAATTCTCACAGATCCTCCACCTAATTCTGTTCCGTTGTAAACGATATCGTAAGCAATTGATTTAACGTTTCCTAAATCTCCTGATTTTAATTTGTCTAAATCTTCAATACAAGGAGATGTGAACGGGTGGTGCATTGCCATAAATCTGCCTTCTTCATCAGACCATTCAAACATTGGGAAATCTACTACCCATAAAAGATTATGTTTGCTTTCATCGATTAAGTCTAATCTTTTACCGAAGTATAATCTTAATCTACCCATAATGTCATAAACAAGTTTTGGTTTGTCAGCAACAAAGAAAATGATATCTCCGGCTTGAGCTTGAGCTCTTTCTTGAATTTGTTTAGCTTGTTCTTCTGTAACAAATTTCAATACAGGAGATTTTGCAGTTCCGTCTTCGTTGTAGATAATATTTGCTAAAGCTTTCGCCCCAAATGAAACTGCAAGTTTTGTAATATCATCAATATCTTTTCTTGAGAATTTTGCTCCGCCAGGAATTCTGATACCTCTAACAATACCGCCATTTTCTAAAGTATCTTTTACAATTTTGAATTCTGATTGCAAGATTATATCGCCGATATCAAAAAGTTCAAGTCCAAAACGTGTATCAGGTTTATCTGAACCAAACCTATCCATAGCTTCTTGCCAAGGCATTTGAATAAACGGAGGTTTAACTTCAACTCCTGCAGCTTTGAATGTATCAACAATCAGACCTTCAACAACTTTTATAACATCTTGTTGTTCTACGAATGACATTTCAAGGTCGATTTGTGTAAATTCAGGTTGTCTATCTGCTCTTAAATCTTCATCTCTAAAGCATTTTGCGATTTGATAATATCTTTCAATCCCGCCAACCATCAATAATTGTTTGAAAATTTGTGGAGATTGCGGAAGCGCATAGAATTTACCTTCTTGAACTCTTGATGGAACAAGATAGTCTCTTGCACCTTCAGGTGTTGTTTTAATCAAAATAGGAGTTTCAACTTCCATGAAATCAAGATTATTCAAATAGTTTCTTGCGGCTTGGCAAATTTTGTGACGCAAAGTCAAGTTATGAAGCATTTTTTCGCGTCTAATATCTAAATATCTGTATTTTAAACGAACATCTTCTGATACATTTTCATCATCAAGGACGAATGGTAAAGTTTTTGCTTCTGATAAAATTTCTACAAATTCAGGGTACATTTCAACCTGTCCTGTTGCATATTTTTCGTTATAAGTTTCTTCAGGACGGCGAGTAACTTTACCTTTTACTGTAATTACGTATTCAGAACGGACTTTTTCAAATACTTTATGAACTTCAGGGTTAATTTGAGGGTTTGCAACTAATTGAAAGAACCCGCTTCTATCTCTTAATTCGATAAATAAAATTCCGCCTAAATCTCTTACGGTAGAAACCCAGCCTGATAATGTTATTTCTTCATTAATATTTGAAAGGTTAAGCTCTCCGCAGTTATGATTTTTCATTTTTGTTGTAATCATTTTATGTTCCTTTTCTCTTTCTATTTACAGACTTAATTAAATTTTATCAAAAACATAAAAAAAGAACATAAAATATGAAGAATATTTTAGTTATCTTCTGCGAATTTGACGACTACGTTGTTTTGTCGGGGAGTTTACCATTTCGCCATTTTCTTCAGATGCTTCAATTTCGTCGAAGTAACTATCATCGTATTCATAGTCATCAGGTAATATTTCGACTATTTGAATTGTCATAATACAGGCAATGTTTACGTGTAGTTGTGTAGATTTATCAGGGCGAAATGCAAGATTTTTTCTATCTTTTACTTCACAGTTTTTTAATGTAATAAATTGGAAACCTCCATTAAGTATGTAAAATAGCATATTATCAGGGATTGAATTGCTAAATCTCATATTTTCCGGCAAAAGCAATTCCCCTTCTATATATTGTTCGTTAGTGGTAATTAATACCTGCATTCTTGGTAAATCATTTATCATCATCTTTCTAGTATCCTTTTTAAAAAGTGACAGATATTCTTAAACTTATTTGCTATTTTACTGTTCCTTTAAACATTTCTTTTATGCCGTCAACAGATGATAATATACCTGTTGCTTCATAAGGCATATATACAACTTTATTATTTTCACCGCTTGTGATTGATGTCATAGTTTCCAAATATTTCATTGCAATCAAATATTTGTCAGGTTGACCTTTATCAGCAAGAGCTGTGATAATTCTTTGAATTGCTTCTTTTTCTGCATCAGCTTCTATAATACGAGCTTGTGCTATACCTTCAGCTCTTAATATTTCAGCTTGCTTTTCACCTTCTGCAGAGCGAATTGCAGCTTCTTTTTCACCTTCGGCTTTTCTGATAGCTGCTTCTTTCAAACCTTCTGCTTCTGTGATTGTTGCTTTCTTTTCTCTGTCTGCTTTCATTAATTTATCCATTGAAGCTTGAATGTCTGCAGGCGGGAAGATATCTTGAATTTCAACACGGTTAACTTTTACGCCCCATTTATTTGTTGCTTCATCAAGTGTTGTGCGCAATTCATCATTAATTTTTCCGCGAGATGTTAATGTTTCTTGCAAATCCATTTGACCTACAAGGTTTCTCAACGTTGTTTGTGTTAACTTTTCAATAGCATCAGGTAAATTCTTAATTTCATAAACTGCACTTTTTGCATCTACGATTTGAAAATAAATTAATGCATTAATAGTTATTGAAACGTTATCTCTTGTAATTACGTTTTGACGAGGGAAATCATACATTTGTTCTCTCAAGTCAATTCTGCTTGTCGGTTTTAAATAATAATAGCTTGTACCATCTAAACCGCGTTGTGAAACTTTTTCTAAAATTCCTCTTGGTGCTTCTAATATAGGAAAGATAAAATTAGGGCCTGCGGTTAGAGTTTTTTCGTAACGTCCCATTCTTTCAATAATAACTTCTTCTTGTTGTTGCACAATAATAATACCTTTGAATACAAAAATTAATAATGCAACAAGTAATATTAATAAAACCAAGCTCATATTTCTCTCCTATATTTTTTCAACAGTTAAAACTAAACTTTCGTTTTTGATGATTTTGACTTCGCTCCCGGCAGGAATTGTTTCATCACTGTCAACTCTTGCTTCCCATCGTTCATCATAAATTGTAATTGCACCTGAATATTTTGTCACAGGTTCAATTACTTTGACAATTTTTCCAATATATTTTCCTTGCATTCCGGTTTCTTGATCCTTAGTTTCTTTGTGTTTCAAAAGAATTGGACGCAAGAAAAGTATTGATAATATTGAAAGAAGAACAAATATTACGGTTAAATAGATCCAGTTGCTTAAAAATAAAGCTAAAATTGCTGTCGCAAATCCTGCCAGTGCAAGGTTTAAGAAAAACATAGACGGAATAATCATCTCAAGGATGAGAAAAACCAATCCTGCAATTGCAAAAATTTCCCATATAACCATAAATTCTGACTCCTTTTTTATTTATTTTAACATATATTTCAAAAACCGTCAATTCTTTATTATTGTTTAAAATTCTCTTTGTTGTAATATTTTAATATGATTACATACGATAGTTTGACATTAAAACTCTGGCTAGAGCAAAATAGAGATTTTTTATTAAATTCGCGTGTTCAAAAAATTCAACAGCCGACAAGACGTGATTTTGTTTTTTCGTTGAGAAACAGCGGGAAAACGAAAAAGTTGTATGTGAATATAAATCCTCAATACTATCATGTATGTTTTATGAATAAAGAAACTGAAAATAAGCGTTTGATTTCAATTCCCGCAAAGCCGCCTATGTTTTGTATGCTTCTTAGAAAATATTTAGAGAACGCAAGAATTATTCGTGTTAATCAGCCTGAATTTGAAAGGATTTTAGAGTTTTATTTTGAAACTTATAATGAATTGTCCGAAAAAATTTATTTATGCCTAGCAATAGAATTGATGGGAAAATATTCAAATGTCATTTTGTATAACTATGATACAAATATAATTTTAGGTTGTGCACATAATGTTGGTGCTGAAAAAAGTCGTGAAAGAGAAATGGCTGGTGGACTTCCTTATGTTTATCCTGCGGGACGCCCTAAAAGTTGGTATGCAAATGAAAATTCTTTAGCTTATTCAAAATCAAATGATATAAATTCTGTTGTTGATAATTATTATGCTGATTATATTTATAATGATAAAATGAATCGTTTGAGATCTAATTGTCGTCAAATTGTTTCAAACCAATTAAAAAAAGATAAAAATTCTCTCAAAAAAATTCAGCAAAGATTAGATAAGGAACAAAATTCTGACAAATACAGACTCTATGGTGATCTTATAATGGCAAATCTTTATAACTTTAAGGATTATCAAAAATCTGTAACTGTTTATGATTATGAGAATAACAAAGAAATAAATATTGAACTCGATGCTTCAAAGACTTTGAAAGAGTGTGCAAATAATTTTTATAAGCTTTATAACAAATCAAAAACGTCAATTTCAAAGCTTACAGAACTCTCTCAAGGTTTAAAAGAAAAAATTGATTACTATGAACATATATTGTATTCAATTGAAATTGCAGACAGTGTAGATGATTTTGTCGAAATTCAATCTGAACTTGAGCCAGAGAAAAAGATAAAATTAGATAAAAAATCTTCATTAGAACCTATGGAATTTGAAATTGATGGGTATAAGGTTTTTGTCGGACGAAATAACAGACAGAATGATTATATTGTATCAAAGCTATCGAAAGATGAAGATTTTTGGTTTCATACAAGAGATTGTGCTGGATCTCATGTTTTGTTGAGATGTTCTGAACCTTCTGACAAATTAATTTTTGAGTGTGCAAAGTTGGCCAAAGAATATTCAAAAGGGAAAGAATCTTCAAAAGTCGGGGTAATTTATACAAAAAGAAGATTCTTGAAAAAGCCTCCTAAAGCAAATTTGGGGTATGTTACATACAAATGTGAACAGGAAATAATTGTCTGATGCTGGAAGATATTAAAAACATATCTGATAATGTTAATATGGCAAGAAAAAATGTTATAGCACTTGTTGACTGTGATTCTTTTTTTGTTTCCTGCGAGCAGGCTGTAAATCCTGATTTGAAAGGGAAGCCTGTATGTGTAATGTCAGGTCGCGGGCAGTGTGTGATTTCTCGTTCAAAGGAAGCTAAAAAACTTGGCATACGAATGGGAATGCCTTATTTTCAAATAGAAGGACAGATGAAGAAGGCTATTTATATAAATGCAAATCACGATTTATATATTGATATTTCTCAAAAAGTTATGGCTGTATTGAAAGAATTTAGTCCTAAAGTTGAAATATATTCAATTGATGAGGCTTTTGTTGATTT
>CALVGY010000026.1 GCA_944327215.1 Candidatus Gastranaerophilales bacterium
CAGCTTCTTCATCAGGAATTTCGCAACCGAATTCTTCTTCGAAAGCCATTACTAATTCAACTGTATCTAATGAATCAGCACCCAAATCAGCTGTAAAGCTTGCTTCTGGAGTAACTAAAGCTTCATCAACGCTTAATTGATCTACTACAACTTTTTTTACTTTTTCAAATGTACTCATTTCTAATTTCCTCATAATTAAATTGTATACTATACTATTTGTTCACTTATATTATACTTAGAGCAAGATTTTTTTGCAAGGAATTTACAATCCTGCATTCATATTGTTAAAAATCTTTACTTTTTGTAAAGTATAACTTTGACTTGATTAAGAGCAAAAACATAGGCTCATCTCAAATCAATATCAGCCCTAGATAATTAAAGCGCCGGCAACTTCAATTGCTTGTCCTGAAACATAATCTGCATCCAATGCTAAATACTTAACAGTTTTTGCGATATCTTCAGGAGTACCAAGTCTTTTCATCGGAATAGCTTTCAAATATTCTTCAATATTTGGAAGATTTGCTGTCATAGCTGTTTGAATAAAGCCAGGGCATACAGCGTTAACTCTGATGTTTCTTGAACCAAATTCTTTAGCTAAAGTTTTTGTCAAACCAACCAAACCTGCTTTTGAAGCTGAATAGTTTGCTTGACCAGGGTTGCCGTGTAAACCTACAACACTTGACATATTGATGATTGAACCTTGACGAGCTTTCATCATGTATTTGATTACGGCATGAGTTACACAATATGCACTTGTTAAGTTAATTTTAATAACTCTTTCCCATTGTTCCATATCCATTCTGATGAACAAACCGTCTTTTGTAATACCGGCATTATTTAATAAAACATCAATTTTGCCGTGTTCTGCAATCATTTTATCAACATTTTCTTGTACAGCAACAGGATCTGAAACATCAAATCTGTAAAAATAAGCATTTGCTCCTAATTCTTTAATTTCATCTAAAGCAGGTTGAGCTTTTTCAGCTTCGCAAATGTCATTAATAATGATGTCGCAACCAGCCTTTGCAAGTTCTTTAGCACAAGCAAGACCAATACCGCGAGAACCGCCTGTTACTAATGCAATTTTTCTTTCTGTCATGAATCCTTCTCCTTATTTTATTGGATAAATCCTAGTTATACACATACCATTTCTTCTTTTAAAGAAGCAATTGTTGCATCCAAAGATGCTTTATCATAAATATTGAATACCTTTGCATCAGGTGCAATTTTTCTGTTCAAACCAGCAAGAACTTTTCCAGGTCCGATTTCAACAAAAATTTCAACACCTTCTGATGCCATTTTTTGAATAGTCTGAGTCCAGTGAACCGATGAATAAATCTGTTTTGGCATTTTTACTCTGAAATCAGAACTTTCAATTGTAGCAGAAGCATCAACATTTGTCATTACAGGAATTTGAGCATTATGTAAATCAAGTTCTGATACAAAAGCTTCAAATTCATGACCTGCATTTTCCATAAACTTAGAGTGGAATGCTCCTGAAACTGCCAAAGGAACAACTCTTCTTGCACCTTTTGCCAATAACAATTCTCCGGCTTTTGCAACTGCAGCTTCGTCACCTGTAATTACAACTTGAGCTGGTGAATTATAATTTGCAACATCTACATATCCTACTTGAGAAGCTTCTTTCAATGCTTCTTCTAAAGCTCCTTCAGGTGCATTCAAAATTGCAGACATTGCACCGCCATGAGTTGAACCCATCAAATCAGCTCTTTTTTGAATAGCTTTTAATGTTGTATCTAAAGACATAACACCTGCTTCATACATAGCACAATATTCACCTAAAGAATGTCCTGCTACAAAATCAGGTTTGATATCTAATTGAGATTTTAAAGCCTCTAAAGCTGCAATTGACATTGTAACTATACAAGGTTGAGTGTTAACAGTTTGTTTCAAAGCATCTTCCGGTCCTTCAAAACACAATGTTGTAATACTTTTTCCTAAAACTTTATCTGCTGTATCAAATACAGACTTTGCACTCTCAAAATTATCATACAAGTCTTTTCCCATCCCAACAGATTGAGAACCTTGTCCTGGGAATAGAAAAGCAATTTTTTTTGTCATAATTATACTCCTTAAATTTAATTCAGATTTAGCAAATGCCTTCTCTTAATCTAACGATTGCACCGCCCCAAGTCATACCTGCGCCAAATCCGCAAAGTACAGCAGTAGTACCAAGTTTTACATTACCTTTTTCTACGCTTTCTGCCAATGCAATAGGAATTGAAGCTGCAGATGTGTTACCGTAGTATTTAATATTTGTAACTACTTTTTCATCAGGATAACCCAATCTTTCTTGTACAGCCTGAATTATTCTAATATTAGCTTGGTGCGGAATTAAATAATCTATATCTTCAGGTTTCAAACCTGCATTTGTAATCAAATTTTCCACATAATGAGGAAGAATTTTTGCAACGAATGTATATACTCCGCGTCCATTCATTCTAATACCTTTTGGTTTTTCTTCATATTGTTCAACCAAAGGACAATTTTTACCGTCAAATGATAGTTCAATTAAATTACCATAGTTTCCGTCAGCTTTGATATCAATTGCGATAATATCATCAATTCCATCTTCAGCTTGAGTAACAACCATTGCACCTGCACCATCACCGAATAAAATTGATGTTGAACGATCTTCCCAATTTACCAAGCGGGAATTATTATCAGTTGCAACAAGCAAAATATTTTTATACATACCTGATGCAATGTAAGCTCTTGCTATACTCAAAGCATAAATTAATCCTGAGCATGCTGCTGTAATATCAAATGCAGGAATTTGTGCCTTTATACCTAATCTTTGGTGGATATGACAAGCGATAGCAGGATACAAATCAGGAGGTGCAGATGATGCTGCAACGATTAAATCAATATCATCAGGATTCATCTTAGCTTTTTCCAAAGCTTTTTGAGCAGCTTCCAAACCTAAATCAATAGCATTTTGTTCGCCTGAAACCACACGTCTTTCTTTGATACCTGTACGAGTATAAATCCATTCATCAGATGTTTCATACAATTTTGTCAAATCATCATTGGTTATAACTGTTTCGGGTAAACTGTATCCAACCCCTGCAATTCTCAATGGAATTAATTTATCTGTCATGTTTATTCCTCATAATACTTAGCTATCTTTTCGTTTATGCCTGTTTCAACAGCATATTTTGCTACTCTTACGGCATTTTTAATTGCATAAGCTTTACTTCTGCCGTGAGAAATAACGGTAATTCCTTTTACCCCAAGAAGTAATGCTCCGCCAAATTCTTCGTAATTAATTTTTGTATAAATTCTTTTCATAAATGGTTTAGCAAGTAAACCGATTATTTTACCAAGCAAATCAGCTTTAAATTCTTGTTTCAACATTCTGAATAACATTTGTGATGTTCCTTCAGTAACTTTCAACGCAACGTTACCGACAAAACCGTCACAAACAACAACATCACATACACTCAAGAATATTTCTTTACCTTCGATATTTCCGACAAAATTCAATTTATCTTGGTGTTCTTCTAGCAACTTGTATGTAGCTTGAGCAAGTTCATTACCTTTTCCTGCTTCTTCACCGATATTCAAAACACCAACTCTTGGATGTTCAATTCCCAAAACGTTTTTAGAGAAAGTTGCACCCATAATTGCAAATTGATGAAGCATTTCAGGAGAACAATTGCTGTTTGCACCACCATCAATTACAACAATTGGTTTTTTAATAGTAGGTAATGTAACTGCAATAGCAGGTCTATCAATTCCCGGGATTCTTCCTAACCCAAATAAGCTTGAAGCCATGGCTGCACCTGTAGAACCTGCTGCTACAACAGCGTCAGAACTTCCTTGTGCGACAGCATCAACTGCCAATACAATAGATGACTTTTTCTTTTTACGAATAGCTTGACCGGGAGCCTCACCCATTTCAATAACCTCAGAAGCATGGGTAATTTTTATATCAAGTTTAGAAGTATCAATCTTAACACGATATTTAGCGGCACCGCCCTTGCCGTAGTCCGTCATAAATCCTTCATGAGAAATCTTATCGAGTTCTTGCTCGATTCTGTCTTGTTTTCCAACTAACTCAATTGCAACACCGTATTCTTTAGCTGCCCAAACAGCACCTGCTACGATTTCGTGCGGAGCGTGGTCACCACCCATTGCGTCTATTGCTATTCTTGTCATCTTATCCCTCTCAAATCTAGTTTAACGGTTTAACAGGTGAATGGTTGAGATTATAATATCCAACCATTCACTTATCTATCATTATTATTTTTCTTCAGTTTCAGAAGGTTTTTCTTCTGCAAGAGCTTCTTCTGTTTTTGTTTCTTCAGCTTCTGCTTTCACTTCTTCTACTTTTTCAGCTGCTTTTTTAGTTGATTTTTTAGCCGGTTTCTTTTCTTCTTTTACCGGAGTTTCTTCAACTCTGTCTTTCAAACTTACAGGTTTGCCTTTGTAAGTTCCGCAAGCTGTACATACTGTGTGTGTTAATACTGTTGCTCCGCAATTAGGGCACTTTGTTGTTTCCGGTTTTGTTGCTTTCCAGTTACTTCTTCTGTGTCCTTGTGCTGAGTGTCCTGTTCTTTTCTTAGGTACTGCCATTTTTCTTTTTCCTTTTTATTTTCGTTACTACTTATATTTCTTTTGTCTAATCTATACGGAAAACCATATAAATCGTCTAAAACAGGGAGATTAGCCCTTATCTATTTTGATGTTTTTGAAAACATCAAGCCGCGGATCGGATAAATTTTCTTCTTTCAAAAATTTATCCCCATTACAATTTATACCACAAACTTTTTTATTTGGTAAATTTAATATTACAGATTGATACAATAAGTCATAAATATCAATTTTATCTTCACCGTTCAAATCTGTTATAAACTGACCTTCCTTAAGTTCTGTTTCTGGCCCGTAATCGTCCATTAATGAATGTTTTGCGTACATTTCATCTATTGAAAAATCTATTGGATATTCAAATTCTTTTAAGCATAAATCGCATTCAAGCTTTAAGATTCCCTTAACATTTCCGCTTACTTCAATAAATTCTCCTAAAGATTTTATCTCCAAATCGGAAGTAATCGGCGTAACGCAATTTAATCCCTCAATTTTATCTTCAAAATGAAAATCAAGAGATTTAGAAGGCATATTTTCCAAATCTTCTATTGAAATTTTATAATCCATTATTCTATTATCCGACGTACTGTTCTTCCTGTACAGCTACTGCTGCTACTTGATTTGATACAAAGCAAACTTTTTTCAAAGGTCCCAATGTTTCTTTTTCTATTAATGTTGCAGAAGCACTTTTGATTGCCTTTTGAAGTTCAGCATATAATTCTTCAGGTTTTTCAACATACAAAACTAAAGGTGCTGTTGATCCTTTTAAAAATACTAACACTGAAGTTCTTTTTTTAATATTTTGTGCATTAAATTGTTGAGCCATTTCTCACTCCTCTTTCTACAATAACGATACAAAAAATTATAAAATAAAATGATAGATAATGCAACTTATTACTAAAAGAGAACGAAAAAATCGTTCTCTTTTAGCTTAAATTTTATTTTGACATAATTTCTATTTCATTACCGTCAGGGTCTTTTAAAAATGCAATGTGCATATTAACTTCAGGCATAAAAAACGGCTCATATAGATATTTATAACCAAATTTATTCATTTTTTCAGTAAATTGTTCCATAGATGCAACTTCAAATGCCAAATGTCCGAATGCATCTCCATTTTTATAACCATCTTTAGGAGTTTCGTTATTGTAAGTCAATTCTATTTGTGTTTGACCATCTATATCACTTAAATAATACAATGTAGAATCATCTAACTTTACTTCACCAGTACGAACCATATCTAAAAGTTCTGTATAAAACTTCATTGAATCATCAATATTTTTAACCCTTATCATTACATGTGCAAACTTCATATATTCCTCCTTTTTTTAATTTTAGTTTAGCACATCAAAAATAATTTGTTAAAAACTTTTCTAATCGACATGAGAGACAAAACCATTTGAAGCATTTTTATCTATTTCAATCACATGGCGAATAATTGTATGTGCCATAAGCAACATATACGGATTAATTTCATTTGTATTTGACATATTTATTTTTGCTTGTGGTTTGTCAGGACTTGAAATATCTGATTTTGTTGAAGAAGTTTCATAAGATAAAACAGATGACATTGAATAATGTTTTTCATCACTTTCTATTCGTCTTGTTAATTCTTCTTTTGGAAAATCTTTTTCGCATTCAATATTTACATGTACAGAATTTGAACTTTCTAAAACTAATGTCGCAGCGACAGATCCAAAATTTAATGTTGTAATCGTAATAATTAAAATACTATCAGATGCGTCATTATTTTTTCCCGCTTCAATATCAAGATCAAAACCCACACCTTCCTGTAACGGCAGCCAAGGCAAGTATAAAAGAAGCAGCATTTTCATTGTCTGAGCGGAATCGTTTTGAGCAGCTGCGGCAACACTTGCGTTTATAAGTTTTGCAGTATCTTTCATCTGTGATAAATCTGTTATCCCGAGTTTTGCAGAATTTGCCATTGCAGTAATCAATTTTGCAACTGCATCTTTGCCGTTAGCTTGAATCATTGATGCAATTTGGGAAAGATTTATTAAACCGTTTGATGAAATAGCAAGATTTTTTATAGAATTTTGAAGCTGATTTAATATTGCTTTGTTCCCTGTCAATAGCATATTTTGAGCTTCTGTCAATGACAAACCCTGAAGCTGAGCTAATATTTGAGCTTGGGTTTGCGAAAGCGAATTTCTCTGCATTGCAAGCTGATTTGAAAAACGTTGATTAAACTGAGCAAGGGTAATATTTTTTTGTAATATATATATTAATTCGTTGAGATTTTTAGGCAAATTCATCATTTCTTTGACATAAACTGATTGATCAACAGCAGCCATAGAACTCATCTGAAAAGATGCTCCAGAGGATTGAACAGTTCCTGAACTTGAAGCTGGAGAGGGATTTGCAGGAGCAGGAGAAAAAGAGGTTTGGGCAGGCTTTGCAGAAGCTTGCCTTTGCTGTACATTTGCCTGATAGTTTACAAATTTTGAAATCAGATATCCTAAATTTAAATCTGCCATAAATAAATTATAATGATTTTCGAAACTTTGTCCAGCAAAAAATCCTAATTATTTTGCCACAGAAAATTCTGCAGCAGTCAAAACTTTATGCGGATTGTCTTTTGAATAAACTTTCATAAAATAATACCCGTCATCATGCAATACAAAATAATCCGTAAAATAATTTACTTCTTCATCTTTTAATCTTACATCTCTTGTCCAAACAAGCTTATACCCAAATTGTCCGTAATCATTGTCTTTTTTGACAACTTGAATATACAAATAACGAGATTCGACCTTCTTAGGCATTAAAATTACATAATAAATACGGGAACCTACAGGAAACACCTTTTCATAATCATAAATATTATCCTTGTTTATAGGATATTTATTAAACAAAATTCCGGCTTTATCTCGAGAACAAGCACTTGTTAACAAAAGTATCAGTAAACATGCAAGAATTAATTTTTTCATTGTTCAAGAGCTTTAATTCTTTCTTTAACAGTTTTGGCAACAGCTTCATCTTTATTACGTGTTAAAAATATTCTATAATTTGCCAAAGCTTCTTTTTTATCTCCATCTTGATCGTAAGCTAAAGCTAATGCATAATATGCATAACCGTATCCGGGATCAAGTGTTATTACTCTGTGGAAGCATTCTTTTGCTTTTGAATTATTTTCTTCATTTGCATAAACAAGGCCTAAATTAAACCAACCGTCAGTATAATTAGGATTTACAACAATTGCTTTTTTGTAAAAATTCAAAGCATTTTTGTTATCATTTTTTATCTTGTAAATATTTCCAAGCTTCAAAAGTGTAATTTCATCAGAAGGATTTAACTTCAAAGCTTCTTGATAATTTTTTATTGACTCATCATATTTTTGACTTTTGTAATTTTCGTCACCCTTTGCAATCAAACTTTTATTTTCCAAAGTGGGATCACCGTTTGCTGATTGATCAGGCTCTACAGTAAGCTTTATTTCTTTTATTTCAGAATTATCCTCCTGAGTTGCAGAGGTATAATCTACAGGCTTGTTTGTTGCGGAAATAAATTCTGCATATTCATTACTGTATGCTTTATTTTCAGGAGCCAGCGCAATTGCTTTTTCGTATGCAGCGGATGCTTTGTCATTAAGATCGCAAGCACGATAAGCTTTTGCCAAACCGTAATATGCATAAGGATCCTTTGTCCCTAAAGCTGCAGCCTGTTCAAATGCAGAAGTTGCAAGTGAATAATTCTTGTCATCCAAATAAGAATCACCAAGAGCAATTAATGCAGCGGTTAAATTCCCTTTAACAGCTGTATCATCAGGTTTTTGTTTCAACAAATCATTATAAATTCCGATTGCTGCATTATAATTATCCATTGCATGCAAAACAAGTGCTTTGTTATATTTTAAATTATAATCATCTTGTTTAACCAAAAGAACTTCATTATAATATTTCAAAGCATTAGGATAATCTTTTTTCAAATGGTAGCATTCGGCTAAATCTTCAACCAAATCAATATTTCTTTTATCTTTTTGAAGTTCAAGAGCTTTTTCATAATTTGCAATTACATCGTCAATTTTGTTCATACGTTTGTAAACAACACCGATGTTTTGATAAGCTCTTGCATCCTGCGGATAATTTTGAATATAAATTTTGTAATTTGCAATCGCCGCTTCATCCTTGCCCATATCAGCAAGAAGATTTCCATAATCGAGTCTTAAAGAATTTAACCCCGGCTGCTGTCTGAATATAACATCATACTGAGCAAGAGCCAAATCATCTTTTTCAAGCTCCTGATAAGAAAGCGCCAAACTTATACGAGATGTAATATTATCAGGGTCAGCTTCAACTGCTTTTTCCAAAAAAGTAGCAGCTTTTTCGTAATTTTTTACTCTATACAGAGCAAGCCCAAAATTGCCATAATCTTTAAACCCTGCTGGATTTTTTACATATAAATTCTCATATTCATTCACTGCACTTGCAAAATTCCCATTATTCATATAAGAATTTGCAAGATTTTCTCTTGCCTCTGAATGTTGAGAATATGTTGCCAAAAATTTGTTATAATTTTCAATTGCGTCTTTATAATCTCTTAATTGATATTCAACGTTTGCAATATTCAAATAATTGTACAAATATTCAGGGCACATTTGAGCAACTTTGTTATAAGCGTCTAAAGCTTCTTTATACTTTCCTTGATTTTCATAAATACTTCCGACACTAATATATATATAACCATCAGAAGGTTTTAGTTCTGCAACTTTTGCATAAGCAGCCAATGCATTATCATACTCACCCATTTCACTGTAAACACCTGCGAGTTTTGTGTAAAGCATAACATCATTCCCCGCAAGTTTTAAAGCTTCCGTCAATTTTTGAACAGCCGTTGTATAATCTGCTTTATACTCAGCAGAACATGCCTGCTGGTACAACAAATTAACCTCAGGCGTCATTGCCTGTACTGAAATTCCTGTGAATATCAATGATGATAATAATGCCAAAACTAATAACTGCTTTTTAATAATCCACTCTCCTAATCTTTAGTTATATAACAACATTATATCAAAAATTATATTTGTGTAAAGCTATGAGAATAAATCTCTTTATTCAAAAGAACTCGAGCCGTTTTTATAATATTTGATTGAACTTCAGAATTCTTGTCATAATTAACATCATCTATTTCACCAAAATCACGAATAACAGATGCAAGCTGAATATAGAGTTCATCAATATCAGAACTTGGCAAATTCCCATCAAGCATTCTAAAAATTCGAACAATCTCCAAATCTTTAGCATCAACAATTGCAGCATCCAATCCGGCACCAAAAGCCAAAACTCCGAAAACTCTGTTAATTAACGGCCTCAACTCCTTAGGGCAGCCGTTGGAAACATTTGAAAGCCCGACAACCGTTTTAACTGGCGGGTCAAAACTTTCCTTTATCATCTTGATAGTGTTTAAAGCCTCAACTGCCTGACTTTGATCAACTGATATCGGCAAGATTAACGGGTCAAAAAATATTTTATCGTTATCAATTTTTTTTTCCAAACATTTTTCATATATTTCAAACGCAATTTCAAGCCGTCCGTCAGAAGTTTTAGGGATTCCTGTTTCTTTGCTCAACGTCAAAGCTATTAAATTACTGTCAAATTCACAGGCTAAATCCGTCATTTTTTCAAGACGTTCATTATCTTTGCTCGTACTATTTATAAATGTCTTTCCGCTAAAGGCTTTTAAACCGTTTTCCATTTCATTTGCATTTGTCGTATCAAACGAAATTCCCAAATCGGATTTTTCTTTGACAAGCCTTGCAAGCCAAGGTAAAATCCCTTCCAAAGACTTCTTGGCAGGCCCGACATTCAAATCTATATAATCCATATTTTTTTGAATATCAATTAAATTTCCTATAAAATCTTTATCCCGTTCATTTAGAGCATTTTGAACAGATTTTGAAATAACATGAATATTTTCACCAATTAAAATCATAAACTAATTTTATCATAAAATATTAATACATAAATAATTACCCATCCGACTAATTGAAAATTGTGTATACAACATTTAATATACAAATGTCAAATCTGTATCTAAAAATATTAAGAAAAATTTACATCAAAATTTTCAGACCCCACCTAAATTTTGATTATCTCTTACTTTCATGCCACTAGAAAAAGTTGTCAATATATGTTATAATTTGGACATGAATTATATATGGGGTACTAATGGAAAATCAAAAGGAGTACATTATGACAGTGTTAGTTTCGAAAACCAAAAAGGAAAAAAGAACAAAATCAAAATTCAATGATGAGTTCGAAAATTATTTAAGAAATCAATGCTTAAAAACTACATTCAATGGCATTGAAGTTGAAACATTTTCTTGGTATAAAAAAGTGCTTGGCTTGATATAGTCAACAAACAAAAGGATTTTAAGGATAGAAAAAAAGAAGTAGCATCCGAAACCGACCTTTTAAAAACATAGGCCGGTTTTTAGGATGTTTTTTTTATTTTTTATGAAATTTCTCTAATCATTTCTTGAGCTTCTTCACATTCAGGAAAAGCATCAACTATCTTGTCTAAAGTTGAAAGTGCAGAATCTTTATCACCTAATTTTTCATAGCATCTTGCGCTGCACAATAAAAGATTTACATTCATAGGGTTTTCTTTCAACATACTTTGGAATATTGAATTAGCCTGTGCGTAATCTTCCATTTCATAGTAGCAAAGACCCAACAAATTTTCGGCATCATGAGTTTTTTCAAGTTCATAAGATTTTATCAAAAACATTTTTGCATCTTCGTATTGTCCTTGAAGATACTTTATTTTGCCGGCAATAAAATACATAAATCCGTTATTTGCAACATGTTTTAATACATGTTGAATTTGTTCAAAAGCTTCATCAAACTGTTTTAAATGAATTTTATTTAAGGCAGAAAACCCTAATGCATCTATATCATGAGGATTTTTCTCAATTGCTTTTTGATAATATTCATCAGCCTTTTCAAAATCTGTTGTTGCATGAAGATAATTTGCATATTCAAACAATACATCAAAATTATCAGGATCAGCTTTCAATGCCATATTAAATTCATCTTCCGCATAATCAAACAATCTTTTATTAAGGTATAAAACACCTAAATCTTTATGAGCAGGGGCAAAATCCGGGTTAAGCTCAACAACTTTTTTCAAGATTTTTTCAGCTTTATCCATATCACCCGTTTTAACGCAAATATGAGCGAACTCATAATAAATTTCAAAAGAAACATTCCCCTGAAGAAGAATTTTTTCATAAAGCTCTTTTGCTCCCATATATTGTCCGATTTTTACATATATAGCAGCGAGCTTTCTTGCCATAGAAACTGATTTTGGGTTCAAAAGCACAAGATGAGCTAAAATTCCAATTGCATTTGTATATTCCCCAACAGCTTCATAACAACAAGCAAGATTATATTGAAAATTATGTTTTTCAGGATGATGAGCGACCAGTAATTTGTAATGTCTTATAGCTTCTTCCATCTGATTAGATTTAACCTCTGACAATGCTAAAGACACAAGATAATTGTCCTGAGGTTCAAGCATGTAAGCTTTCCTGAAAAATTCACAAGCTTCTTTATGCTTGTTCTGCAACTGCAAAATAGAAGCGATATTAAAGTATGTAATTGAATTTTCAGGTTCTAATTCACTTGCCTTTAAGAAATTTTCATACGCCTTATCAAGCACTCCGATTGTAACATAGCAAGTTCCCAAATTATTATAAAGCTGAGCATGTTTTGGATTAAGTTCAATTGCTTTTTCTAAGAAATTAACACCCTCATCAAAATTTTTCATAGCCATACAAGCAGTTCCGGCTATATAATATAGGGTATAATCTTTATTATCAGCAAATTCCATTGCTTTTTTAACAGTATCTACAGCTTTTTGAGGCTCCTTATTTTTCACATAAACAACGGCCAAATTCTTATAAGCATCAACATAGCTGCTGCGTAACTTTAAAACTTCCTCATAAGCAGCAATTGCGTGTAAATAGTCATCTTGATTATCATAACAATTTGCAAGATAAAACCAGCTTGTTGCATCATCTTTATATTTTACAACAGTTTCAAAAATGCCTTGTCCTTCTTTAAATTCGCCAAGATTTATACAGCAAAGTCCAAGCATTTTTAAAGCTTCCACATCTTTTTCATCATCTTTTATAATTGCGGTTAATTCTTTTTTAGCCTCTTCAAATTTTTTATCTTTTATAAGCTCATTAATTTCATCTAAATTTTTCATACCTTAAATTATACAACAAACAAAATTACTTTACAGATTTTCAAAACACGTGGTATAATATACTATCAACGCCTTAAAAATTCATTACATTTTTGTCCGGAAAGGAACAAAAATGGGAAAATCTTCAAAATACCCGTCATTTTCAAGCGGATCAATTTCCATCAATGGTGAAAATAAAGCAACAACAAGCAAAAAAGGAAATACTGTAACCACAAATTATAACATGTCAGATGCCGAAAAAAATATCTATGACTATGCACAAAATTCTCTTTTAAGTTCACTGCCATCTGTTAACGTATTTGATGATGACACAAAAAAGAATCTCCAAGCTCAACTTGACGCATACACACTCAACGGCCAAAAATTAATTAATAATATGTATGAGCCGATGATAGATGACTTAAAAACAGATGTTGCATCACGTTTTGGCAACTTTGACAACTCAGTATTCATGGATAATTTAAACGAAATAGAATCAAACAGAGCCGAGTCAATAAATAATCTTGCACAAGACGTCCTTGCAAAACGAGACGAACTTGTAAGCAATGAACTTGCACAAAGATATACATATTTAGGATTTTTGCAAGATTTACAAAACAATATTAATTCAAATATTCTAAACTACATTGCAAGCTCACAACAAAACAGCTCAGCAGGAAACAGCTATAATGCACAAGCCTATGCAGCAAACAAATCATCTGGCAGTACATTAAGCAACTATGCGAACCTTGCATCAGGAGCCCTAAGTATGATGGGACCTTACGGTATGGCGGCATCTGCAGCATTACAAGTCGCAAAAAATTATTTGTAAATGATACTAAACGGGTTTTTATAAAAACCCGTTTTTTTTGATGTATAATTTGAATATGAACATCTTACAAGAATTTGATACAATAGCAGCAATAGCAACACCAATAGGCACAGGTGGCGTCGGAGTAATAAGAATTTCCGGCGATAAAAGTTTTGAAATTATTGATAAAATTTATTCAAAACACAATCTTGAAGCCGGAAAAATTTCTCACGGATGGATTTTAGACGGTGACAAAAAAATTGATGAAGTCCTACTTTTACCATTCAAAAATCCACACAGCTACACAGGTGAAGATGTAATTGAAATAAATTGCCACGGCGGTATCAATGTTGTAAGAAATATTCTTGATGTTGTTTTGAAAAACGGCGCAAGAATAGCTGAACGCGGAGAATTTACGAAACGTGCATTTTTGAATAAAAAAATGGATTTGTCTCAAGCTGAAGCCATTGCAGATTTAATTCACGCTAAAACAAGAAATTTTGCAAAGCAATCCGCAAAAAATCTATCAGGAGTGCTTAGTACAAAAATCAAAGAAATCAGAAAAGATATATTTGAAGTTCTATCAAAAATCGTTGCAGGAATTGATTTTCCGGAAGACGTTGCAGAGCCTGAATATGATTATATAATTTCTGAATTTGAAAAAGCGCTTGAAAAAATCAACAAAATTTTATCCTGTGCAAATTCATCAAATATAATGCGTCAGGGTATAAAAATTGCCATTGTCGGCAAACCAAATGTCGGTAAATCATCATTATTCAATACACTGTTAAATGTTGAACGTGCAATCGTTACAGATATTGCAGGCACAACTCGTGATGTTCTGAAAGAAACTCTTGATTGGGATGTTGCAATTACCTTGATTGATACAGCAGGTATCAGAGATAATGACGAAGTCGGAAAAGTTGAAGAAATCGGAATTGAATATTCAAAACAATCCGCTGATGAAGCTGATTTAGTATTATTCTTATATGACGTTTCCAAAGGAATGAATGATGAAGACAAAGCCATTTTAGATTTGATAAAAGATAAAAAACATATTATTATCGCAAACAAATGCGACTTGATAAATGAAAGAAAAGACGGTATTTTCTATCTTTCTACAGAAACAAAAGAAGGATTAGATGAGCTTAAAAATAAAATAAAAGAAATTTCATATAACTTCTCATTAGACGATACTGAATTTATCACCAATAACCGTCAACAAGATTGTCTTTTAAAATGCAAAGAAAGTCTTACACAAGCACTTGAGGCCGCAAAAATTCATCAATTGCAAGATTTAATCTCGATTGACTTGAAATCAGCTCTGTTATTTTTAGATGAAATTACAGGTGAAGTAATCACTGACGATATTTTGAACAACATTTTTGACCATTTCTGCATCGGTAAATAATTAATAACTAAAATACCTGTCAAAATCTACATCGTCAAAGCAGCACAAAAGCTTATAAACCTCGTCATCTTCATCCATACGTTGAAAATTATAATTATCAAATTTCCACAATTTAGGGTTTATACCTTTTACACTCACAATCCCTGCATCTCTCAAAATAAGTAATTTTTTCTTAACCGTTTCTACAGGCAAATCAACCATTTTTGCTAATTCTACGGCAGTAACCCAATTATCAACAGCACCTTTTTCAGGCGTCATAAACATCAGCTCTAAGCCGACCTGTTTTAATTCTTTATCATCTATTGTTGATTGATAATCGTACATACTAACATCCTACCGTAAAATAATTTTTTCTTTATCATTCTTCTACATTATATATTACGGTAGATTTATAAAAAAACTTTAAACTATTTTTCAAAAATTTTAATAGCTCTAGGCAAAATTCCAAGACAATACGAAATTACAACCCCATAATTTGTAATCGGAACTTGATTTTTATTTGCAATTAATATACGAGATAAAACTTCACGTCTGTTTGTCATACAAGCTCCACAATGAATTATAAGTTTGTAATCCTTAATGTCGGGGAAATCATGGCCCGCATAATTATGGATAACCAAATTTTTACCAGTTTTTTTGCGAAGCCAATTAGGAATTTTAACCCTTCCGATATCATCTTCAATAGCGTGGTGAGTACAGCTTTCAAGAATTAAAACACAATCTCCGTCTTTCAAATTTTCAATAGCCTGAGCACCCTTTACAAATTCATCCAAATCACCTTTCAACCTTGCAAAAAGAATTGAAAAAGATGTAAGAGGAATATTCTCAGGCACAATTTCACTAACCTGTTTGAATGCCTGACTATCTGTGACAACCAATGCAGGCGGAGTTTTTAAGTTTTCAATAGCTTGTTTTAATTCAGTTTCTTTAACAACATAAGACAAACAATCACTGTCTAACAAATCTCTTATTGTCTGAACCTGAGGTAAAATAATTCTGCCTTTAGGTGCCTCTTTATCAATCGGGATTACAAGAATAACAGTACTTTGAGGCGGAACCAAATCCCCAACAATTTTTGGAGAATTTACAAAATCATCAGGCAAAAGTTTTACAATTTCCGCCTTAAATCTATACACAAGATTTTCATCATCTTTCACAGATGTGTACAAAACATTTTTATAATCAGGAATTTCAACTTTTTTAATATCGCATTTATTTTCAACGATTAAATAAGGAATTTTCAACTCTTCAAACTTTTTGATAAGCTCTTTTTCATAATCGACTAACCCGTTATAATCACAAATAATAACCGCAACATCAATACGGTTGACAATTTTCATAGTTTTTTCAACACGTTTTTCACCCAATTCGGTTTCATCATCTAACCCGGCAGTATCAAGAAAAGTTACAGGTCCGACAGGCAAAAGTTCCATAGATTTTTCAACAACATCCGTTGTAGTTCCTGCAATTTCAGAAACAATAGAAATTTCCTGATTTGTAACCCTATTCAAAAACGATGATTTTCCGACATTTGTACACCCGAAAACACCTATTTGCAAACGCATTGATTTTAAAGCTTTCATCTAATCCCTTCTCCTAATACTATTATGCTAAAAAAGGCCGTCAGTAAAAGACAGCCTTTTAAAAGATTTTCATTAGTTAATAAATTAACCTCTGATACCCAATTTCTTGATTAATTCTCTGTATTCATCAAGATTTTGAGATTTCAAATAAGAAAGTAGTCTTTTTCTTTTACCAACCATCATCAAAAGACCTCTTTTTGTAGCGAAATCTTTTTGATTAGATTTAAGGTGTTCAGTAAGTTCAGTAATTTTTTGGCTCATCATAGCAACTTGAACTGCTGTAGAACCAGTGTCTTTTTCGTTTTTACCGTATTTTTTGACTATTTCTTGTTTGTTTTTTAAGTTCATATCAATTTTCCTTTACTTGTTGAGTGATTATTGGCGTAAGCACTCTACAAGTTGCATGATAATATATAAAGGAAAAATTGCAAGTCAATTGTAACTTTAAGTTAACTGAGTTGACAAATATGCCTTAAATGCAGATATATTAGCAAAATTGAACTGATCTCTTGCAACACTTAAATTTATATCAGCACCAAATAAAGATTTATTCGACAAATTATATTTTTTAAGAGCATCTGTATATTTTGAATTTCCTTCGCCATACATTGTTGTAGCGTATTTTAAATCTTTCAAAGCAGAATTTTGAGCAGATTTCATCGCTTCGTATTGAGCCAGAGCTGCATAATATTTTTCTTCTGCTTCGGTTTTCTTTTCTTCTTTTTCAACGTAGTAGCCGTTAACAGAATCTTCTATGTTTTTTTGAGTATTTTCAGCATTTTGCAGAGTTAAAGCTCTTGCCATAGTAAATGCGGAACCGAGTTTTAGGGCTTTAGAAAAATAATCCTGATAAGACATCATATTTTTAAGAGGACTATTATTAAACTCCTGTTCAGTCATTATTCTATTTGTTTGATTAACTCTAGTCATAGCAATCCTCAATTTTTATACTCTAAATATATAAAGTATATATACCCAAAATAATTGCCTTTTTTGTAAAGTTTTATTAAATAATAAATATTATTTTTATTATTTTGTCATTTTAAGGGCTTACGTCCGAAAGAATAAAGCTTATATAAAAATAAAAGCTGGATTAGCGAGCAATTACTAATTGTTCAGTCATTCTGAACTTGTTTCAGAATCTATTTTTTTATAAATCAACTATATGGTACTTTCTTGTGCCGACAAGAAAGTACCGCAAAGAAACTCTCGGCTGACACTGCGTTCACTAATCAATTGTAATTGCTCAACATAAGCTGAGCAAACTCGCTTACGCTCAAACAATGCTCAGCCTGTTATTGTTTCGCAAACATTGATTGTTCACTTCGTTAATAGCCGAACCAGACACTAAAAGGCGGCGATAGCGAAACGAATAATAATTATAATCTAAGCAAACAACAAAGGCGTGTATTGTTTGGGTGAAACGAGTTTACACGCCTTGATGCTGAGATTTATATAATTATTAATGAGTGCAGCGTGCCGCTGGTTTTGTGGCACTTTTGCCATCAAAAGTGCCCGCCGTCCGCGCAGGACATATATATTATTAAAATTTTTAATTTTTAATTTATAAATAAAAAATAATATTTATTATGTAATTTTATGTTAATATATGAATATGATTGATAGATATTCAAGAGAAGAAATGGCAAAAATTTGGACTTTAGAATCCAAATTCCAATATTACCTTAATGTTGAAGTGGCTGTTGCTCAAGCTTATGCCGAACTTGGGACATTTCCAAAAGATGATATTGAAAAATTAAAAACCAAAGCAAAATTTGACGTTAAAAGAATTGACGAAATTGAAGCAGAAGTTAAACACGATGTAATCGCATTTTTGACCTGCGTAAACGAAAGTTTAGGCGACTTGGCAAAATATATGCATGTCGGAATGACAAGCTCAGATGTCATAGATACCGCCTTTGCTTTGCAAATTCAAGACAGCGGGAAAATTATTCTAAAAGACTTGGATGAAACTATCCAATCATTAAAAGATTTAGCAAACAAACATAAAGATACAATATGCATAGGGCGCTCACACGGTGTACACGCTGAAGTTATGACATTCGGTGTAAAAATTTGCAGCTGGATAGATATTTTAGAACGCCAAAGAGCAAATTTTATTCACGCACTTGATGAAATTAAGGTCGGTCAAATTTCAGGCCCTGTCGGAACATATAGTAATATTCCGCCTGAAGTTGAAGAAATTACTTGCAAACATTTAGGCTTGAGACCTGCAAGAATTTCAACTCAAATTATCGCAAGAGATTATCACGCATACTTTATGCAATCTTTAGCACTAATTGCAAGCGTAATTGAACAATTCGCTACAGAAATAAGACATCTGCAACGTACAGAAGTTTTGGAAGTGGAAGAAGGTTTTGGCAAAAATCAAAAAGGCTCTTCTGCAATGCCTCATAAGAAAAATCCTGTTTTATCAGAAAATTTATGCGGACTTGCACGTGTTGTCAGAGCAAATTCAATGGTTGCAATGGAAAATATTCCATTATGGCATGAAAGAGATATTTCTCATAGTTCTGCAGAACGTATAATATTCCCTGACAGCTTAACCTTGGTTGATTTTATGCTAAACAGATTTAACGGAATTGTACAAAACCTTGTTGTCCATGAAAAAAATATGCTTAAAAATACCGAAAAATTCGGTGGAATAATATTCTCTCAAAAAGTTCTTTTAAAATTGATAGAAAAAGGAATAACAAGAGAAGAAGCATACAGACTTGTTCAACGCAATGCAATAGATGCATTTGAAAATGATGGTGATTTTAGAGTAAACCTTTTAAACGACTCAGATGTAACAAAATTGCTTACTCCATTGGAGATTGACGAAATATTTAATAAAGAAGAATTCCTTAAAAATATAAATACAATTTATAAAAGAATACTTGATTTATAAGCCAATATACTGTAAAATGGATTTATACGAGGAATTTATTAATGTCAAAAATTAAAATTACTGTATGTATGGGAAGTTTTTTTTTTGGAAGTAGCAATAAACAAAATTTAGTGTTTATTGAAGGATTTGTGAAGGCAAATGAACTGGAAGCAGATATAGATCTTGCAGGAGCACGTTGCGAGAATAACTGTGCTATTGGCCCTAATATATCAATTAACGGGGTGGAATACCACGGCGTTGATGAAAAAAAACTTGAAGAAATTTTGACAAAACTTATTAAGAAATAAAATTCTTAATGCATCTTTTTAATGGAGAAAAATAATAATGAATAAACAATATCCGGTATACACCTTGGTAAATGAATGCCACGATTGTTACAAATGCATCAGAGAATGTCCGGTAAAAGCTATTAAAATAGAAGACGGTCACGCATCAGTTATTCCGGAAAAATGTATTGCTTGCGGGAATTGTGTCAAAGCTTGTCCTTCAAACGCTAAAAGGGTAAGAAATGATATTGATAAAGCAAAAAATTTAATTTTAGCTCAAAAAGACGTCTATGTATCTCTTGCTCCTTCTTGGAGAGCATCATTTGAAAATTCTGCAGAAAAAATGATTGCCGTTTTAAAACGCCTTGGCTTTAAAGATGTATCAGAAACAGCACTTGGCGCTCAAGAGGTTTCAATTAAAACCGCTCAAATACTTAATAACAGTGATCGAGGTCTGTTTATTTCAAGTGCCTGCCCTGTTATAGTTGATTACATAAGACTTTATATGCCTGAATTTACAAAATACATAACCCCAATAGGGTCTCCATTGATGACACATTGTAAATTACTCAAAGAAACTTATGGAGATGATATATCTATAGTCTTTATCGGGCCTTGTATAGGGAAGAAAAATGAGGTTACATATTCAGGTTTATTTGATGTTGCATTGACATTTGAAGAACTTAGAATGTGGATTAATGATGAAATTATCGACATTTCTAAAATTGAAAAAGATAAAAGAAATCATTTTGTACCGGAATCAGCTTATGAAGGAACTTTGTACCCGATTGACGGTGGGATGAACGAAACTATTAAAAAATCAGGTGTCAATGATAATGTTCAATTATTGGAGGTTTGCGGCCTACACGCATTAAAACGCGCATTAAAAAATCTTGATGTTGCAAAACTTGATAAAACCATATTTATTGAAGCCTTGGCTTGCGAAGGCGGATGTGTCGGCGGGCCTTGCATATCATCAGAAAAAGCAGGGATTGTAATGGTTTCTGATATCTTAACTAAAGAAAAGAAACGTGACAAAATTCCTGCAGAACCGAAAGTCGTTTATGATTATGCAATCCAGCCTAAAAAAGTTGTTCATTCAGATTATCCGCTGGAAGATATTCTTGCGACATTGAAAAAAATCGGGAAACATACAGTTGATGATGAACTTAATTGCGGCGGGTGCGGGTATGCAACTTGTAGAGATTTAGCAAAAGCGTTGTTAGATGGAGATGCAGAACCTTCAATGTGCGTATCTTATATGAGAAAAATCGCGATGAGAAAAGCTGCTGCAATGATTCGTTGTATGCCGGCGGCGGTTGTAATGGTTGATAATAATATGAACATTATGGAAGCAAACGACAGCTTTATGAAAATGTTCACAGGCGATATGTATGAAATTTTCAAAAGCCGTCCTGACGGGTTAAAAGGTGCTGCCATCGACAGAATTGTAGATTTTGCGGATATTTTCAGAACAATTTTAAAAACAGGGAAAGATCTTCACAAAGAGCGCTACCACGTTAAAAACAGATTATATGATATTTCAGCATTCACAATTGAAGAAAATGAAATTGTCGGAGCAGTAATAACAGATGTAACTTCTGCAGAAACAAACCGCGAAAAAATATCACAAAAAGCTCACGAAGTAATCTCCAAAAATATATCAATAGTTCAAGAAATCGCCTGTCTTTTAGGAGAACA
>CALVGY010000027.1 GCA_944327215.1 Candidatus Gastranaerophilales bacterium
GGTATTGAACACGCTATTTTGCACTTATTATATTCAAGATTTTTCACAAAAGCATTAAGAGATTTAGGACTTTTAGATTTTGACGAACCTTTCAAAAATCTTTTAACACAAGGTATGGTATTAAAAGACGGGTCTAAAATGTCTAAATCTAAAGGGAACACAGTAGATCCTGATGAAATATTTGAAAATTACGGAGCAGATACAGCAAGATTGTTTATCTTGTCAGATTCACCTCCGGCTCGTGATTTTGACTGGTCTGATGCCGGCGTTGAGGGTTGTTATAAATTCCTTAACAGAGTTTGGAGATTAATATCTTCAAATGCTGACAATATTTCATTGGATTACCCTGAATTAAAAGCAGGTTCATTAAAGAAAAAAGACAATGATGACTTGCTTCGTATAATTCATATGGCTATCAAAGGAATTACTAATGACATTTCAAATGACTTCCAATTCAATACTGTAATTTCAAAATACAGAGAACTTGTCAATGCAATCTATGACTGGCAAAATAAAAAATCAGAACTGGATGACGAAGATAAAAATATCTTAAGTTTTGCAATTGCTACATTAATAAAATTAATGTCACCTGTTGCAGTTCATTTGACAGAAGAAGCTTGGCATGATTTAGGTGCTGAAGGTTCTATCCACGATGTTGAATGGCCAAAATGGGATGAGAATTTAGCAAAAGCAAGCTCAATTACTCTTGTAGTCCAAGTTAACGGAAAAGTTAAAGATAAAATTGAAGCAGATGAAGCTTTGTCTCAAGAAGAATTGAAAGAACTAGCTTTGAACAGCGAAAAAGTAAAAGAACTAACAGATGGAAAAACTATTGTAAAAACAATCGTTGTTCCTAAAAAATTAGTCAATATCGTTGTTAAATAAATTCGATAAATAAATTTTATAATCATTTGGAAAAACCTGAAAAATTTCAGGTTTTTCCTTTTATTAGTTTATACTTTTTATCAACAAATACAAAACGGATAAAAAATATCTGCAAATTAATATTTACAAATAGTAAAATTCCGTACGTATCAATATTTATGTATTATAATAAAATATGTACAATTAGATTATAGGGATAGGAAATTTGAAAGAAAATAAATATTATTTCATCGCAATAGGCGGTGTAGGGATGAGCGGATTAGCAAAGTATTTGTTAGAAAACGGATGCGAAGTATCAGGATCTGATATCGTTGATAGTAAATATATACAAAAATTACGAGATTTAGGTGCAAAAGTTTACATCGGACAAAAGGCTGAAAATGTACCTTCAGATGCAATAGTTGTTGCAAGTACTGCTATAAGGGAAACAAACCCTGAAATGATTAGAGCAAAAGAACTTGGATTAACAGTTTATCATAGATCCGATATTCTTGCAGAAATTTCAAGATGGGGGAAATTTTTCTTGGGCTATTCAGGAACCCACGGAAAAACAACAACCAGCGGTCTTTGCTCTTATGTACTAGAAAAAGCAGGATTAAAACCATCTTACGTTGTTGGAGGAATTATTCCATCTTTAGAAACAAATGCACATTCTCAAGATGGCAAGTTCTTTATTGCAGAACTTGATGAAAGTGACGGAACAATAGTTAAATACTGTCCAAATATATGCGTTATCAACAACTTAGAACCTGATCACCTTGATTTTTACAAAGATGGTTTGAAATCAATTCTTTCTACATTTGAAAAATTTATATCCAAAATGCCGGATGATTCTTTGGTATTGGTAAACGCAGATTGTGAAGCTACAATGAAACTTCACAGTCACAAAACAATGACTTATGCTCTTGAAAATGATGCTGATTACAAAGCTGTAAATATCAGTTACAAACCGGATTGTACAACATTTGATATTTATTACAAAGGGGAATTTTTAACTGATTTAACCATTATTTTAAGAGGTAGACATAACGTTTATAACGCTTTATCAGTTCTAGCAAGTCTACATCAAGCTGGTGTCAACATAGAAGATATTAAGCCACACTTTGCAACTTTTACAGGAATGGGAAGAAGATTCCAAAAAGTTGGAGAATTTAATGGGGTAACAATATTTGATGACTACGCACACCACCCAACAGAAATTAAAGCAACATTATCTTCTGCGGAAGGAATGAAAGATAAGCGCATTATCGCAGTTTTTCAACCACACAGATACTCAAGATTAAAAAATCTTTGGAATGAATTTTTAAATGCATTTAATAATGTTGATAAAGTAATCGTAACAGATGTTTATGCAGCATCAGAAGATGAAATCGAAGGAATAAATTCAAAGAAATTTGCACAAGAATTATCACAAAAAGTAAATTGTGAATATCTTTCAGGTTCCATAAGCGATGTTGCAAAAAAACTATATCCTGAATTAAAAAAAGACGATGTTATAATCGGTCTTGGCGCAGGAACTATTACAAATTTAGGTAAAGAACTTTTAGCTATCGACAAGGAAGGTGTTAAAGTTGGATTGTAAAGAAAATTTTGAAATCAAAAAATTAACATCATTCAAAGTTGGAGGAGAAATAGCTAAAGTATATTTTCCCGAAAATATTGATGAATTTCTTGAAGCAATTGAAAAAGAGCCAAACGCATTTGTAGCAGGGAATTTGTCAAATGTTTTAGTTTCATCAGACGGCTACGATGGAGCGGTTATCTTAACCAAAAAGATGGACAAAATTCAATTTGACGGGACAAAAGTAACCGCAGGAGCAGGCGTTAGAGGTACAAAATTATCAAAACTCGCTCTTGAAAACAATTTAAGCGGTTTAGAATTTATGGTAGCTTTCCCAGGCTCTGTAGGGGGCGAAGTATTCATGAATGCTGGAGCTCACGGTCAAATGATTGCAGATGTTTTAAAATCTGCGAAAATTTATTGTCCTGAAAAAGGGTTGATAACTCTAAACAATCAAGATATGAAATTCAGTTACAGAACATCTATTTGTCAAAGCAAACCTTACTCAGTTTTGGAAGCAGAATTCAAACTTTGCAAAAAAATGACAGAAGAAATTCAAGCTAAAATGGATGAAAATTTATCATTCAGATTAAACAAGCAGCCATCATTAACTTTGCCAAACTGCGGAAGTACATTCAGAAATCCTCAAGGAGATTCAGCAGGCAGGCTTCTTGATGAAGCAGGTTTAAAAGACTTTAAAGTCGGAGGGGTCCATGTTTGGGAAAACCATGCAAACTTCATCATTAATGATAATAACGGAACTTCACTTGATATTTTGACAGTTATGTATGAAATGTATAAAAGAGTAAAAGATAAATTTAACATAGAATTAAAGCCTGAAGTGAGATTTTTAGGCGGAAAAAATGAAAAAGAGGTTGAAATATGCAAAATATTGTATCAAAAATAGATAAATCAGCTAAAATCGCAGTATTATGCGGTGGTATGTCATCAGAAGCAGAAGTTTCTCTTCGTTCAGGTCAAGGCTGTTTTGAAGCATTACAAAGACTTGGATTTAAGAATGCTGAAAAAGTTGTAGTTGATAAAGATATTGCACTAAAACTTAAAGAAGGCAAATATGATTATGCATTCAACGCATTGCATGGCAAATACGGTGAAGACGGATGTATCCAAGGCTTGTTGGAAATTTTACAAATTCCATATACCGGATGCGGCGTAATGGCAAGTTCTTTATGTATGAACAAAGAATATACAAAACGCATACTTTCAACAAACCCTGATATTCCAATGGCAAAATCAGCTTTTGTTAGAAAACATGATGACCTTTTTGAAAAAACAAAAGATTTAACATATCCATTATTTGTAAAACCTGTATGTGAAGGATCAAGTTTTGGAATGACAAAAGTCGATAAAAAAGAAGATTTAAAAGAGGCTTATGAACTTGCAACAAAATATAATGATGATGTTTTAATAGAAGAATTTATTGACGGATTTTTTGTAACAGTAGGTGTTTTAGAATGTGAAGGTGATGCTTTTGCAACAGAAATTCTTGAAATTCGTCCAAAAACAGAATGGTACGATTATGAAGCTAAATATACAAAAGGAATGTCAGATTTTATCTGTCCTGCAAATTTGTCAGAAGAAGTAACAAAACATGTTAAAGAAGTCGCTGTAAAAGCCTTTGAAACTGCAGGATGTAAAGGTCTTGCAAGAATAGACTTTATGATGAAAGATAATATTCCATATTTACTTGAAATAAATACAATTCCCGGAATGACTGTAATCAGTGATTTACCGGCACAGGCTGCCGCAATGGGAATAAGTTATGATGAATTAGTACTTTTAATCTTAAATAGTGCCGGATTGAACAAATAATGGAAGAAGAAGAAATAACAGAAATATCAATACAAGAAGAATATATTCAAGAGCCTGATGTAATAAATCAGGCTCCAATAGATGACGGCAAACATCTTGTTAAGAAAAAACGAAGAGAACGCCTTGTCAGAAAAGGACGTATAAAACAAGAACGATTTAGAGCTTTTATGCGATTTTTCCTTTCTGTCTTCTTTATATTTCTGCTGGTCTATTGTTCTAAATGCCGCGGTTGGTATATGGACAAAGCTGCTTTTAACAAGGTCGGAGGCAGCTCTGTAGAGATTATAAATAATAATATAGTTCCTTCTCATAAAATTCTTGCGTTGTTGAAAAATAGTGATGTTCCTCATGTTCCATTGTACATGGCAAGAACAGATTCCATCAAGAAAGAATTAATGAAACTTGCTCCTATTGAAAATGTATACATAAGACGTTACGCATTTCCTGCCAGAATTCAAATAATTGTAAGAGAAAGAATCCCTGTGATTACTATTTCCCCGGATGCAAAAGTCGCACCTGTGGCATTTTTTACAACTGACGGCAAACTTATAGGACGAGAATTTTTACCATTAAAAAATAATTACAAGACAATTAAAGTTCTCTCTTACGGTAACAAGGGAGATGATTACAGAAAATGGGATCTTAAGAAGATCCGAGAAATTGAAAAAATTGCACAATACGTTGAAACATATTCCAAAGAACCGGTTGAATATATAGACTTTAGAAATCCAACAGATGTTTATGTGAAAATCAAGACAGTAAATATTAGACTTGGCAAACTGGATGAAAATGTTTTCAAACGAATTGAAAGAATTCCATCAATTTTACCTCAAGTTAAACTAGTTGATTCAAAAGTTAAATATCTAGATTTAAGCTGGGAAAAAGTTAATTACCTAAAATTACAGTAGCAGGAGAAAAATTATGAAAATTTTATTAGCACAAACTAGATTAAAAACAGCAGATTTTGATTTTAATTTCAAGAATATAGTTGATAATATTAAAGAAGATGCCGACTTGATTATATTTCCTTGTTCGGATATAGAATCTCTTGGCGGCAAAGATTTAATCTTAGATGAAAAATGCAGAAATGCTCAAATAGATTTTTATAATAAAATTGCCGAGAAAAATTTCAAACCTGCATTATTAATAGGAGATGTCTTAATCCGTAATGGAGAAATTGAAGTATCACAAGATGGCTATTTCGATATATGTGGTAAAAAAGTATTTGTATCAGATACATTTATCAACGATGTAGAATGCGATTTGTATGTTCTTGCTCAAAACAGATATTTTGCAATGAATACTTATCAAGATTTTGTTGAAAGTATCGAAACAAAAACTGATTTTATATATATAAATGCTTTATGCATGGCAGACTGCGACGTATATGCAGGAGCAAGTTTTGCTAAAAATAGCAGTAATCAAATAGTTTTCGAAGCTCCAATATGTCAAGAATGCGTTAATGAAATTGTTTTTTCAAAACATATTGATTTTTCAACAACCTCAATGGAAGAAGCAGTTTTAAAAGTTACAACATTTGCTCTTAAAGAATATTGCGAAAACACAGGTTTCAAAAAAGTTGTTTTAGGCTTGTCAGGAGGTATTGACAGCGCACTGACAGCAACTCTTGCAACAAAAGCCCTAGGTGCCGAAAATGTTTTAGGAATACTAATGCCAAGTATGTTCTCATCAGAAGGCAGCATTACAGACAGTTTAGAACTAGCTAAAAATCTAGGGATTACAACAATCAAAGAACCTATCACTCCATTATTTGAAGCATTTATGCAAAATAGAGAAACAAAACATGATTTGGCAGAAGAAAATCTACAAGCGCGTTTAAGAGCATTGATTTTAATGTTTTATTCAAACAGAGAAAACAGACTTTTGCTTTCAACCGGCAACAAATCAGAAAGTGCAATGGGATTTGGGACATTATACGGAGATCTTGCAGGCGGACTAAATTTGATTTGCGATTTGACAAAAACAAATGTCTACAAACTTGCCAATTATTTGAATAAAGACAAGGAAATTATTCCACAAGCAATTATTGATAAAGCTCCATCCGCAGAATTACACCCGGGTCAAAAAGATCAAGACAGACTTCCCGAATATGAGATTTTGGACGATATAATTGAAATGTATATTGAACAAAATAAACCGGTGGATGAAATCTGTAAAAAATATGATAAAAAACTTGTAGATGAAGTAATTCGCAAAATATACAGAATGGAATTTAAACGTCACCAAGGATGTTTAGGTGTAAGACTAACTGAACGTTCATTTTGCTGTGGCGTCAATCTTCCTGTTGTTCAAAAATTTTATTAATATCATCTTGCAATCCGCAAAAAATATTGTTATAATGGGTATATAATTATATGTATACGAGGAATTAATGAATTTTACGGTATTAGTTGACAACAATGCAGGCTGTAATATTAACATGTTGGCAGAACCGGGGCTTTCGTTTTTATTAGAAAACGATTACCAAAAAATCTTATTCGATTGCGGTTACAGCGACATATTCATTAAAAACGCATACAAAATGGGACTTGATTTGACTGAGGTAACTGAAATAATTTTATCACACGGTCATAATGATCACACCGCAGGTTTAATCAAACTAGATATTTTATACCGCAAAATGCTTGCTGCCGGCATAAGCCTTACACACAAAAATATTTACGCACATCCTGACGTTTTTGAACCCAAATTAGATTCTCAAAAACGAAATATCGGGTTCCCAGGAAACGCCGGAGATCTTTGCGATGTTTTTGATCTTGAACTATCTTATGCTCCAGTTTGGTTAAGCTCTAAATTAGTATTCTTGGGAGAAATTCCAATCAAATATAAAAGTGACTACAAATATGCAGATGAATCAGCTGTAGTATACAAAGGAGTTGATGGCCTTGTTATTATGGCAGGATGCTCTCATATCGGGTTGCCAAATATTATTGAACACGCTAAAAAAATAACCAGAGAAGAAAGAATTAATACTTTAATCGGCGGAGTTTTCCTCCGAGACAAAACTGAATATAAAGTAAGAGAATTAGGAATCTATTTAAAAAGCCTGAATATAAAGAATTTTTATCCTGGACACTGCTGTGACCTTAATTCAAAACTTGTATTATCTGAATATTTAAAAGTTAAAGAAGTATATTCAGGATTAAAATTAACGTTTGATTAAGATATTTAAACAATGTGCTTGCAAATATAAATTCTGCATAATATAATTGTTATGCAGAAATTTTATGGCTTTGGTATGCCAAAAATTTCTTTAGTACACTTACCTCGGGCAAAGCCGAAATATAGAATATAAAGGTTATTTGTCTTGAGGTTACAAAAAAGGAGGACAAAATGCCAAAAATGAAAACACACAAGTCTGCTGCAAAACGTTATAAAGTTACAGCAACAGGCAAAATCGTAAGAAGACAAGCAGGCATCGGCCACTTACTTCAACACAAATCTGCTTCAAGAAAACGCAGAATTTTCAAACCGATTTCAATTTCGAAATCACATTTCAAATTGATTTCAAAAGAGTTACCTTACAGAAAGTATGCGAGATAGGAGGCAGTAAATGAGAGTAAAACGCGGTAATGTATTACGTAAAAGACATAAAAAAATATTAAAATTAGCTAAAGGCTTTATCGGCGCTAGAAGCAGAATCTTCAAAGTTGCTAATATCGCTGTAATGAAAGCTTTAAAATATGCTTACAGAGACAGAAGAGCAACAAAACGCAATATGCGTCGTTTGTGGATTGTAAGAATCAACGCAGCAGTTAGAGAACGCGGTATGAGCTATTCAAGATTTGTTAACGCTTGCAAAAAAGCAAATATAGTAGTAAACAGAAAAATGCTTGCTGACTTAGCTGTAAAAGATCCTGAAGCTTTTTCAGTAGTATTTGAAGCTGCTAAATCTGCTAAGTAATTAATATTAAAAATATGTACAACAAAAAAAGACCATGTATATTACAAGGTCTTTTTTTTATAATCGAATTTTAGTTAACATTTCTTTACACATAAGTAAATTTTTTGGGGAGAAAAAACTTTATATAAATAGGTTAGTTTTTTAATCTGGAGAAAATGGTTATGATTGGTAGTAATTTCGATACACCTGTAATGCATCAGGATCTTGCAAGTAGTACAATGGCCCCTTTAAATATGCCTTTTGGAGGTTTGTACGGCGCAGGATTATACAATCCTATGTATCTTGGCAATGTACAAATGGCAAGACAACTTGACCATGATAAATTCCAGACAATGAATAAAAAAGAAAACGAAGGTAAAAAGACATTAAAAATAGCAGGTCTTGCAATTGCAACAATACTTGCTGTCGGAAGTTTAGGAAGAATACGCAAAGGCATTAAAGCATCAGGCGGCATTACAAAATATCTTGGCAATAAATGGAATAATTTTGTAGCCTGGATAAAAGGAACCCCAAAAACAAAAGTAAGCGCTTGGCAAAAATTCAAAAATTTCTTTAAAAGAAAACCCAAAACAACCCCTTAATAATAAAATATTATTTATCCCATCCAAACCAAAATGCAAGATATTTTCTATCTTGCATTTTCTATGTTATAATAACAATTACCAAATAAAAAAAGGGGGTTCAAATGGCAAAAGACTGTAGCTTTGATATCGTTTCGGAATTCGACAGACAAGAACTTGTTAACGCTGTAGATCAGGTGAAAAGAGATGTTTCATCCCGTTTTGATCTAAAAGATTCGGGCTCAACTGTTGAACTTGAAGCGGATAAATCTATCACAATTACGACAAGCGATGAAATGAAATTGCGAAACATCTATGATATTTTACAATCTAAACTTGTAAAGAGAAATTTAAGTATAAAAATTCTTGATCCTCAACCGATTGAAAATGCACTAGGCGGAAATGTAAGACAAGTTTTTAACTTAAAAAAAGGCTTAAATCAAGAACTTGCAAAAAAAATTGTTGCAGACATCAAAGAAACCAAGAAAAAAGTTCAAGCTTCAATTCAAGGTGATCAAGTAAGGGTTTCCGGAAAAGATAAAGATGATTTGCAAGATATAATCAAACTTCTTCGTTCAAATGAAGAAAAATATGATTATCCGCTACAATTTACAAACTATAGATAAAGAGCCAAATGGCTCTTTATCTTTTACTGTTGAACTATTTTATTATTATCATCTACAATGACAATTTGGGGTTTGTACCCTTCCATTTCATCAGGATTATAAAGTCCATAAGCTATAATAATAACTTTATCTCCCGGCTGAACTTTTCTTGCGGCAGCACCATTTAAACAAATCATGCCCGAATCAGCTTTACCTTTGATTACGTATGTGTGAAATCTTTCGCCATTGTTAATATCCAAGATATCAACTTTTTGCCATTCTTTTATTTTTGAAGCTTTCATCAAAGTTTCATCTATCGTAATTGAGCCGACATAATTTAAATTTGCATCAGTAACTGTCGCTCTGTGTATTTTTGAACTAATAAATTCTTGTAGCATATTTATACCTCGCCCTGATATTTTACTTCAAACACTTTAAAAAATCAAAATAAAGATGTAACTATATTACAATAGTTACATCTGTTGTTTATTTAATGTGCCTAATTAAATGTTTTGTTTATATATTTTATTACAATAATTTTCAATATTTGGGGTATCTATTTCAAATACATGAACTCTTGCAGGTCCTAAATCTACACATAATTCATTATCATGAGCTTGGAATCTGCTTTCTTTTCCATATGATGGTAACAAGTTGTTCAGTTCTTGATTTGCCTTTAATGTCGGAACTTTTACTTTACAAGCTACAGAACGGTTTACATTTTTATTCGCAACTACAAGTAGTGTTTTACCATTCAAATGTCTTGCATAAGCAATTATTTGATCATTTTTATCTCCAGATTTATCAAGTTCAATAAAAGTACCTTTAGTTATGACATCTTGATATTTATCACGCATTTCAAATGCTTTTTTCATAAACTGTCCAATTTCCGGTTGAGTACCGCCGGGTTTTCTAGACAAATTAAAGATATCAAGTTTCCCTCTATGAACAGTCATTTCATGGTTATCAGTTTGAGTTACTGGGTTATATTTATCTTCATACGGATAAACATAATCATCTCCAGATTGATAGCCATCTACAATATAAGGATTAAGCATTGGCAAAGTTGCCTGCAACCCCATAGTTAAATTGCAATAATCTGCACCGCCATGGAACATTGGAGATATATCATCGTGAGTTGCAAAAGAACCTATTAAAGATTTACCTTTTGGTAAATTATATGACATATCTAACATTTCTTTTACATAATTCATAAATGTTGATGCATTAGACCATTCATGAAAAATATGATATTGTCCATAAATAGCATCATAACCGGCTCTTAAAGAATCTTCCGGCCTATCATAAGCCATATTAGCTTGAGGCGAAGCATCTTCATATGTATAAGTTTCTGCAAGCCAAGCAAATTCAGGATCTCTCATATGAGAATAAGGAATAATAACATCCCAAAATTCTACAGGTTTCGCTCTAGCAACATCTGAACGTATACCGTCAATACCTAAATCAATACACATATCAACATATTGTTTATGAAGTTCCAAAAGTTTTGGATTTAAAGTTCTTTTACCTTCATCTTCCCAAGGTTGGAACATTCTGATATCATTCCATCCTTGCGGAGTTTTAGCAAGCCCATCACGCTCTTTTGCCATCCACTCAGGATGATCAAGGAACATATCATAAGATGCACAACTTGGCATATCAAGCATCACTTTTATTCCACGTTTATGACATTCATCAATAAATGCCTTAAACTGTTCTTTATCACTTCTTGGATCATTCTTATCTACCAGATTAGGGTCAATTGCCAACATATCTTTTGGAGAATAAAGTGAACCTGCGGTACCCATAGCCTTTATTTTTCCAGTCGGGTGAATTGGTAGAATGTGCAAAGTATTAAACCCTTGAGCCTTTACTTCATCCAGCCTATCTATAGCATTTAAAAATGTACCATTCTGTTCATTGCCATCTATATATTCATTGCCATTTGTATCTTTTGCGTTGAATGTTCTCATAACAATTGCCAAAATCTTTGCCTCATTATTTTTGAACATTGATCTCAAATTATTATGATAAACGATTGGAGTAGCTGCTTTTGATTTTTTTACAATAGGAGTATTAATCATAGCCATATTATTTAAATACGCACCGATTAAACCTGATTTATTTGGCATTTGAGCAGGATTTGGATCAACATTTGAGGAGCTATTAAATGTCGCTTGATTTTGTTTTTGAATTCTTTGCGAAATTAAATTTGTTGTATTAATCATTTTTTACCTGTTCTTTCCGGAGCTTTCATCTTGCCGATAAAGAATTGAGCTAATACTGTTACACCCAATAATGCAGCTCCAAATCCGCCAAAAATCTTCAGCCATTTTTTACTGTTATATAGCTGTTGACCTGTTTTAAAGATTAATTCATCAGGAGCAATGCCTGTAAGTAAAAATTTAATATCTGATCCTGTTTTATTTTCAGCTCTTATCAAGTGGCGCGGTTTAGCAAAGTATTTTTCTCCGCCTAATTTTTCTAATACCAAATCTCTATATCTGATAACTTCATCTTTGATACTTGATTCTTTTAGAGCAGCCATTGTTTCAGAGTGCATATCACCCTCATACATTAGTCTCATAGCGTCCTGATAGAAATATTTATCTCCAGGGATATCTGTTAATTCTTGAGTTTTGCCAAAGTATTTATTTACTACTTTGCCATTTTTAACTTCTACATTTCCATATTCCATTGTAGGTTCAGGATTACGCATCATATAGAATTTTGTTGCATAATCTGAAGAATGCCCATCAAGAGTAATACGTTTACAAAGTTCAATTAATTCTTCTTGAAGTTCGATATATTTACCTTTTAATGCAGGGATAGAATTTGCATCAGAAGCTATTCTTCTATAAAAATCCATTGTATTTATTATACGATAGAATGAGCTTTTTACCCCTAACAACCTGTCTCTAACATAACTTTTTTGAAGTTGTTTTGCAGTTCCGACAATATCATTCTTATCGACACCAGAAATAGCTCTTGCAGTTCTTTCAAATCCTATATCAGGTTTTCTCAAATTGTTTGCAAAGCTGTCAAACAAACTGTCTACAATATTGTCATAAGCACTGTTAGAAGAAGTTTTATTTAATAATGGAGTAGATAAATCACTGGTTTTTATCTTGCTGTTAATCTCTGCAATCTTTTTAACCAATTTTTCCATCACTTTGCGATATCTATCTTTGTCTGATACAACATATTCAATTTTTTCTCTCAAAACTTGTCCCATCAGAGATCTGTCACTTCTTGTTTTTATAATTTCTTCTGATGTGAAACCTAATGTATGCATCAAATCTTTTGAAACATCATTCCAATAATTTGCAATAACAGTTTCAGGAGCAGCCCCTACTTTTTTCAAAGCATATTCATCCAATGCAAATTGCTTCATATTAAAGTTATCTATAAATTTCACAACTTTTTTCAACTTGCCTATAATATTTGAGTCTAGAACTTTTGATGTTGCTTTGGCTAGAACTATTCTTACAGGATTTGAATGAGATTCTTCTCCCATATTATTCATTATTAATTTACGAATATATCTGATATCTTTTTGTTTATCAGGATGAGATTCATTATATGCTTTCGCATTCTTTACAACAAGGTTTTTTACAGCATCTGTTACAGTTGAAAAATCAACAGATTCAATATTTTTACCAAATGTACCATTTTCTTGTAATGCAGAAATCAAACCTTTTTCATCAGGAACAACGGCTTTCAAAAATTCTTCATCTGCACCTGGAACTTTTTTGAATACCTCATTTAAGTTTGATAAAATTTCTTTTACGTTCTTATCTTCTATTTTGTATGTTGGCTTGCCAAATGCAGCTTCTTTCAAGTCTTTCTTGAAGCTTTCTGCAGTAACAGCATCCATATATCTTGTCATTACAGATGTTATTGATTCTTCCAACTCTTTAGTCAAAGGTTTATTTTGATTTGCATCTAACAATTTTGTCAATTCTTGTTCTAAGGCATTATTCTTATATTTTTGAGAATAATTGTCTAAATTTGTCAAAATTTTATCTGCAGCTTTATTAGTTCGATTATCAAGATATTTATTTAAATGCGGTTCTACTAAATTACAAATAAGACCACTCATTATAGGAGTTGCAAAACCTGCTGTCAGCATCCATAAAGTGTTATTTTGGATACCGATTTTCTTCATTTTTTCTTGGATAAATTCTCTTCTGTTTGTAATATCACGAGGAACTCCTAACCTATCGCCCATTTTATCTATTTCTTTATCACTATACAAATCCCATGGCAAAAACTGTGGATCTTGATAAAATGGTTTTTTTCTACCAAAACTATCTTCATATTGTTTTTGTACATTTACACCATGGATTAAATAAGCAGGTAACTGAATAGCTATCTTAGGCCATATAGACATAGCCCCCAAGAATGAAGCCAAACCGACAAATTCCATACCTTTTGTCATCGGAGTTTGTTTTCTGGTAAACAAATAACTTGCAATAGCCAGCCCGCCTAAAAACAAACCAAAATCGTTTAATTTTCCTAATTCATGATCATTAGCTTCTCCTTTTATTGCATGTTTCAAAGCTTTTGCATCATAAACCATATCTTTAAACATTATTGCCGGAGCGTTAAAGATATTGCCTGAAAGTAATCTGCCTTTACCTTCTAAAGGTTTTATAAAAGTCCTGTTATCAAGCTCTTTTTGAATATCAAAATTTGGTTTGGGTTTCTCCGGATTTTTAATAATTACCTGATTTGGCTGTAAATTTTGATTCACAGTCTGCTTAGGTGATAATATGTAGTTTTGAATTAATGTTGATGTCATATTAGCTTACCACATGCTTTTCGTTTGGATTGATAACTTTTGAATTTGATTTCGGAGATTTTTTTACTCCTGCAACTGTATTAATTACGCCAAAAATAGATGAAAGGGCTGCTACACCTAAAAGAATTTTACCTGCATGTTTTGCTATTCCTCTTCCATCACCTTTATATAGATTTTTTGCACTGTTTACAAAGCTTCTACCAAAGATTTTTAATGATTTTAAAAATTCTTTAGGCTTCCAAAATTTAAAAGTCATAACTTTAAAATATTCTTCCCAAGGTTGTTGAAATGCCAGAGCAACACCTGTTGCAGCCCACAAATATGAAGATATACTTTTAGCTAAATTTGATTTTACAATAATTTCTTTTATACGAGGCTTAGTTTCCTGATCGGAATCATTTAAATTGTCACCCATATTTAATTTTTTAGCAATTTTGTCATAACGGAAGTTTCTTTTTTCTCCCTTTGTTTCATCCCCATAAAGTAAATCCCAACGAGGGAATTCAACACTTTCGAAAACTTTATGATATTCAATACTTGTAATATCTGTATCATTTATATGATCAGGAAGTTCATAATTAACTTTTGCATACGGCTGATCAGTATCAACACCAGTTAACATATTAACAGGGCGACTAATTAATTGTTTTGAAAGGCTCTTAAAGACCCCATAAAGTACAACGCCCAAAGCCATCTTTTGTCCAATTTTAGATGCTTGAACTTTATCAAATGGAGAAAAGAATTTATTTGCGAAATTAAAAACTGCCATTAACCCAAGGCTGCCAATTATATATGGGACGGTTCCCATAGTCAAAAACTCATAAAAGTTTGCATTTTTGCTGCCTTTCAAGCCTTTTGCGGGATAAAGAGTGAAAGCATTTGTAAGTTTGTCCATTCCTATACGTATATTAGTTAAAGTAGTGCTAGGGAGCAATGTATCATGATCATAATCTGAATTAAAACTCTTTTTCTCCTTTTCATTGCTTCCAGCAGAAAAATTAATATTATGTTTTATATTGTTAACAGGTAAAATCATCTTTACTCCACACATATAGACTAATAATAGAAGGTTTGTGAATATATTTTTTTGTTAGCCTTATTTGAATTTTTACAATTTTTAACAATATAATTAACCGTATATTGCAAAGAATATAGCAGTTGCAAGCCCTGCTAATATACAATAATATCCAAAAATTGCCAAAGAAAATTTAGATATAAATTTCATAAAATATTTAATACAAATATACCCCACAATAGCAGAAACAACTGTTCCGGCTATAATTGCTTCCCAATTGTATTGAACAGCCTCATGAATATCTATTTTTACAAGCGGATAAACCATTGATGCACCAAAAATAATAGGAATACTCAACAAGAATGAATATCTTGCAGCTGTCATTCTATCTAACCCGCGAAACAAACCTGTTGCAATAGTCCATCCTGAACGAGAAAACCCAGGTAATGCAGCCAAACCTTGAGCCAAACCTATTAATATAGATGTTTTTAAATCCATATTACTCTTTTTTTCTTCTATTTTTTTAGATTTATATTCGCTATACAACAACGTAAAACCTGTTATAAAAAGCAATATTCCAACAATTGATGGTGCATAAACAAGCCTTTCAGCAACTTCGTTTATAGGAAGTGCCAAAACAACTGTTACAAAAGTTCCTAAAATAATGAACAAACCAAGTTTTGCTTCATTATTTGACCAATCTTTATTTTTTAAAGCATGCCACATTGCCTTTATTATATTAATTATATCTTTCCTAAAAAATATTAATACAGCAATCAATGTCCCAAGGTGAACCATAATATCAAAAAAGACTTCTTCATTTGATGTTTGAACAATTTCAATTCCTTTAAACACTTTATAAAAATTTGACGTAAAAACAAGATGAGCAGAACTGGATATTGGCAAAAATTCACTCAAACCTTGAACTATCCCCATTAATATTGCTTGTATAAAATTCATTTTTTCTCCTACCTAAAACTAATCTTCTTCATAATAACTACAGCAAGATGTCTGAGTTTCCCAAACGGTAACCTTACTCAACTGCACAATTCGCTCTTTCAACTTGTTATAAATAAACATTGATATCATTTCACTTGAAGGGCTTTCTCCCTTAAATTCAGGAAGAGCATTTAAATCCTTATGATCTAAAAGATCCAAAACCGCTTTCAATTCTTTTTTCAAAACCTTATAATCAATTAAAATATTGCTCTTATCAAGAGTATCCCCTTTTACAAAAACTTCAACCATCCAATTATGACCGTGTTGATTTTCACACACACCTTCATAATTTAAAAGATGATGTGCTGCGGCAAAAAATGCCTGTGTTTTAATTTCAAACATTTTCTATATCCCCCTTTTTTAATATGTAATCACAAAATTCTCTAACAGCACCACGTCCGCCATTTTTTGTTGAAACAAAATTGGCAACAGCTCGAACCTCATCAACTGCATCAGCAGGGCAACCTTTTAATGCTACTTTTTCCAATATGCAAATATCAGGGAGATCATCACCCATATATGCAATTTCATCAAATGAAATATTATACTTTCCCATAATCTGTTCAAGTGTAGCGATTTTATTTTTTATTCCCTGATGAAGTTCTTTTATATTTAAATTTTTAGCTCTATAATAAACAGTTCCATTTTCACGTGCTGTAATTATTGCTGTTATAATACCAGCTTTATTAAGATTAACAATTCCTTGGCCGTCTTTTGCATTAAAGGTTTTATATTCATGCCCGTTTTCATCAAAAGTCAAGCTACCATCTGTCAAAACTCCATCTACATCAAAAGCAACAAGTTTTATTTTCATATTATGCAACCCCTGCTTTCAATAAATCATGAATATGTATAACGCCAATTGGTTTGTTATTTTCATCAACAACCGCTAAAGCTGTAATCGAATATTTTTCCATCAAATTTAAAGCGCTTGCGCCATAATCTTTTTTAGATATATGTTTTGGATTTTGCGACATTACATCTTTTGCAAGCAAAGGTCTTATATTTTGATATTTAATAAGTGTTCTTCTAATATCACCGTCTGTCAAAACTCCGGTAAGCTCTCCATTATCATTTACAATCATAGCCATACCAAGTTTTTTCTCAGATATAAGTTCAATAACTTCTGCAAAAGAATTTGTTTCTTTAGCAATAGGAAGCTTGTCAGGTTCAGTAAGCATCAAATCTTCAACTTTATAAGTAAATCCTTTACCAAGAGCTCCTGACGGGTGGAAAATAAGAAAATCTTCTTCAGAGAACCCTCTTTTTTCCAAAAGGCAAACTGCCAATGCATCGCCCATAGCCAATGTTGCTGTTGTACTTGCTGTTGGAGCTTTATTCAAAGGGCAAGCTTCTTTTTCAACAGAAATATCTAATGTAACATCAGAAGAGTGAGCCAAAGTTGAATTCATTTTACCTGTCATTCCTATCATTGTAACGCCAAAACGTTTAATCAAAGGTAAAAGATTCAAAAGTTCTTGAGTTTCTCCGCTGTTTGATATTGCGATAACAACATCATTTCTTGTTATAATACCTGAATCACCGTGAGTACTTTCTGCAGGATGAAGAAAATAAGAAGGCGTTCCTGTTGATGTCAAAGTCGCAGCAATTTTCCGGCCTATAAGTCCAGATTTTCCCATACCTGTAACAATTACACGGCCTTTACAGTTATAAAGAATATCAATTGCTTTATCAAATTCTTCTCCAATATTATTTTTCAAACGCAAAATAGAATTTGCTTCTATATCTAAAACATTTTTTGCAAGTTCATTAATTTTACTGTTGTTCATAATTACTGTTTCCATTTCTACTCCCCTATCAATAACCAAATTATATAATAAATATCCTTTAAAAGTATTAAATTAGTCTAAAATATTTAATTTTTGTAAAAAAATAACGAACTAATATATATGATTAAAAGTTTTGATACAAGTAAATATAGTTATACTTCTCTTGCAACACAATTTAAAAAATATGTAAACCACAACAACTGCCCCGAAATTTTTGTGGATATGTCATCTTTTAATATTATTGACGCTATAAAATTTATTCTTTTTTCATCAGCTTATCATTACAGCAAGTACCCAAGCGGGAAATTTAAATGTCATGTAGCTTCTGACGATGTAAAAGATTATATTCAAATCCTCACAACCTCAAATCTTGAATTAGTATAAAATAGTAAATTTTTCTGTTATGCTATAATTTATCTAATACTATTAGCAAATAAAGGGGAATTTTATGATTGAACACTTACATTCCATTGTTCAGGCTCACAATGTTGCAATATCAGCATCAATACTTTTGATAGCCTATGTTTTTATAGCTCTGGAAAAAATACCAAAAGTAACAATCGCACTAATTGGCGCAGCTATAACAATACTACTTGGGCTTGTAAGTCAAACAAAGACTTTAAACGGGACATTTGATCCGCACTATTTCATAAACTTTGTAGATTTTAACGTAATATTTTTACTTGTTTCAATGATGATAATTGTTAGTATTGCGGCAAAAAGCGGGATGTTTAATTGGGTTGCAAACAAACTTTTAAAATTAACTAAAGGACATCCAATAGGAATTTTAATTACACTAGGACTTTTTACAGCTGTTGCTTCTGCATTTTTAGATAATGTGACAACCGTTATTTTAATTATGCCTGTAACATTTTTTATCGCTGACAAGCTTGATATAAAACCTATTCCATATCTTATGACAGAAATATTTGCTTCTAATATCGGAGGAACAGCAACTCTTATCGGAGACCCCCCAAATATAATTATAGGCAGTGCAGCTGGTTTATCTTTTATGGACTTCGTAAAAGAATTAACCCCTATTATTTCAGTAATTATGGTTGCAATGCTTTTTCTTATGTGGCTAATATTTAGGAACGATCTTAAAACAACTCAAGAAAAAATGCAGGATGTTGCCAATATGGATACATCTAAAACAATAACAGACCTGCCATTAATGATTAGAAGCGCAATTGTTCTCGCTTTTGTTATTCTTGGTTTTATCTTACACGATATAACTCATATTGAAACCTGTGTAACTGCAATGATTGGAGCAAGCATTCTATTGTTATTTGAAAAACCAAAAGAAATATTTGAAGAAGTTGAGTGGAATACAATATTTTTCTTCATTGGTTTATTTATCATTATAGGTGGCCTAGAAGCTTCTGGGGGTATTGCATTAATGGCAAAATGGGTTCTAAACGTAACAGCAGGATCAGAATCTGCAACAGCCATGATTATACTATGGGCATCAGGAATTATATCTGGGGTTATTGATAATATTCCATACACAGCAACAATGACTCCAATGCTTTTAGAAATTAGAAACGTAATGGGAGCAGAATATACACTTCCTCTATGGTGGTGCCTATCTTTAGGTGCTTGCCTTGGCGGAAACATGACTATAATTGGAGCTGCTGCAAATGTAATTGTATCAGAAACTTCTGCTAACCAAGGACATAAAATTGAATTTATGCATTTCTTCAAATACGGTTTTATTGTGATGCTTATATCACTGACTCTAAGTTCAATATATTTATGGCTTAGATTTTTAAGATAACAAACTTAATTAGTTTGTTTCTTGTTTTTGTATTTAATCAAAAACAAGAAAGGAAGTACGGCAACCGCAAGAAATGCAAGAACAGCAAATGCATCAAAAAATGATGCAAGCTTTGCCTGTTGTAAAAGCTGATTATACAAACTTCCGCTTGCTTTCCTTGCAGCAACAACTTCAGGGTAATGCATTAAAAATTTTGTTTTCATTGCAGCCAATTTATATTGAAACATCGGATTGTGCGGAGATAAATTTTCTACAAGATACGTCTGTCTAACTTGAGAAACCCTTGCAATAAAAGTTGCAGAAGCTGAAGTAGCCACAGCAGTAACCAAGTTTTTAAAAAGCGCATGTAATGAAGCCGCATCCGCATTTTTTGATGCCGGAAGAGTCTGAAATGACAAAGCTGTAATCGGTACAAATGCCATAGGAACACCAACACAAAGCAAAATATTTGGTAATACAATACTTTCAATTGATGATGTCGGGTTTAATTGAGTTAACATTAATAACGAAACTGATATTGTTAAAAAACCTGCAGTTGCCATAATCTTTGGTTTAACAAATCTTGACACTTCTCCAAACAAAAGTAAACATACAAGACAAACTATAGATCTTGGAAACATTGCAAGCCCTGATTTTGATGGACTGTATCCTAACAAACTTTGAACAAACATTGGCACTAAAAGTAATGTTGAATATATAGTAACATTAATAAATGAACTCATTAATGTCCCAAACATAAAGTTTCTGTCTTTGAATACTCTAATATCTATAACAGGATATTTGTATTCAAGTTCCCAAACATAGAAAAATACAAATGAAAAAATACAAACACCTGTTGTCCAACAGATCCAAGTAGTATCAAACCAATTGTATTGCTGACCTTTATCAAGAACTATTTGCATACAGCTCATAGCCAAAACAATAGAACTATAACCTACAATATCAAATTTTTTATTATATTTTTGTTTTTCCGGTTTGTCATTTGGCACAAACATCTTAACTAATGCAAATGAAATCATACACAGTGGAATGTTCATTATAAAAATCCATTGCCACGAATAATTATCAGTCAAATAACCGCCAATAAACGGACCAGCCAAAGGTGAAAACATTGCAGCAACCCCGAACAGCCCCATTGCGACTCCTCTTTGTTCCGGAGGAAAGATTTCAAGTAATACAGCTTGGCATAAAGGAAGTATAGCACCACTACCTACACCCTGTATAAGTCTTGCTGCAATTAAAGCCTGTAAATTTGGAGCAAGAATGCAAAGTAAACAGCCCAAAGCAAAAACCCAAATACTGTAAAACAGTAATAGTTTCTTCCCTATACACCTTACGAGATAACCGGTAACTGGCAACATAAGTCCACCTGATATTATATAACAGGTAATTACAGTATTTGTTTCATATTGAGTTGCCCCGTAAAAACCTGCAATATGAGGCTGACTAACATTTGTGGCTGAAGATGCTGCAAGAGCAAGGAAAGCCGGAAGCAATACTGATATTGCAACGATATAGGGGGTTGTTTGATTTTTTGTTTCTTCCATTATCTGATTTTTACCTTTGGTACTACTGACATCCCAGGAACTATATTGTAGTCTTTAATATCTTCATCAAAAAGAATTTTAACCGGAACCCTTTGTACAATTTTTACATAACTACCTACAGCATTTTCCGGAGGGAACAAGCTTG
>CALVGY010000028.1 GCA_944327215.1 Candidatus Gastranaerophilales bacterium
TTCATTATTGTTTACAGATGAAAAAGGAAGAATGTATATTTCTAATACACGTTTTAATCAACTAACGGATTTTTATTCGCAGCACAAGCTTCTAAAACGTTTTTTGAATACTTCTCTGACAACAAAATTATCAATCTTTGAATAAAGAATTCATTAATTTCATCAGTTACTTTACCTGAAAGTCTGTTTGTACAAGATCCTGCAAAGTTTTTCACTTTATCAAGAACATTTTCGCCTTCACCTGAAACAGGTAATAATAGCAATGTTTCATTAATTAATTTTGTTAAATCAATTTTCAAATTGTTTGCAAGAATTGTTCTTATAATACCTAAAGCTGCACGGCGAACACCTAATGGATCTGAAGATCCGGTAGGTTTTTTACCTTCCGCAAATACTGCACATATATTATCCATTTTATCAGCAATTCCAACAACTTGACCTTCTTTAGTTTTTGCGATTTCGCCATCTGCATTAAGAGGGAAATAAAGTTCTTTTATCCCTTCGCATACACATTCAGGTTCACCGGAAACTTTTGCATAATCTGCACCGATAAAGCCTTGTAATTCTGTAAATTCAAAAACTAATTTAGTTGCAAGATCAGCCTTTGCAAGTAATGCAGTTCTTTCAATTGTAGGATTTTCACCTGCAATAAGTTTTGATAATGTAACAAGTCTTTTTGCCTTGTCATACATTGTTCCCATGCCTTTTTGGAAAGTCATACCTTTCAAATCTTCAACATATTCTGCTAAAGGCTTTTTAGTATCTTCATTAAAGAAGAATACAGCATCATCCAAACGAGCTTTTATTACACGGACATTACCAGCTTTAATATTTTCAAATTCATCGCCAAGATAATTTGTCATTGTAATAAATTTATTTATTAATTTTCCATCTTTATATAAAGCAAAATATCTTTGGTGAACAGCCATTACTGTAACAACCAATTCTTCAGGAAGTTTCAAATATTCTTCAGAAAATTCGCAAACTGCAGGAACTGGATATTCTGTAATAAATGTAACTTCTTCCAACAAATCATCAGTATAATAAGGAGTTGCACCGAGTTTTGCAGCTTCTTCTTTTGCTTTTTCTATAATTCTTTGTTGACGTTCATCTTGATCAACGATTACGCAGCAATTGCGCATAATTTCAACATAATCATCAGGGTTATTAATATAAACATTTTGCTGTGCAAATCTGTGACCACGAGTAACATTTGATGATTCTTTATCAATTATTTTTATTTTAACCTCTTCTCTGTCAAGAATAGAAACAATCCATCTGATAGGACGAGAGAACTTTTCATCATTGTCAGACCATCTCATAAAATGAGAGCCTTGAAGTTTTAATACAATTGATGGAACATTTTCCTGTAAAAGTTCAACAATAGATTTACCTTTGATTATAACTTTTGCATGGATGTAATCATTTTCAATGTATAAATCTTCAGGATTTATTCCGTTTTTACGGCAAAATCCTTCACCGGCCTTGGTTAAATTACCCTGTTCATCGTAGGCAACTTTTTTTATAGGGCCTTTAACAACTTTTATTTCATCTTTACTTTCTTTATCCAAACCGGAAACAATAACTGCAAGACGTCTTGGGGTTGCATAAACTTTTACGTCTTCAAATTCTACTTTATTTGACTTTAAAAAATTTTCAAAACCGCTTTTTAACTGTTGAATTGCAGATGGGATAAACTTATATGGTAATTCTTCACATCCGACTTCCAATAAATATTTACTCATTCTCTGTCCTTTTTATATAATTTTGCTTTACTACAATTATAATTTGTCAAAATAGAATGTAAAGTGTTTGCTATTGTTATTTTCATGCTAAAATTAAATTATAAGTAATAGAAAAGAGGTAAAAATTATGTCAGGACACTCAAAATGGTCAACCATTAAACATAAAAAAGCAAAAGTAGATTCACAACGTGCAGTAGTATTTCAAAAATATTCAAGAGAATTAATTGTAGCAGCAAGATTAGGCGGAGCAGACCCTGCAGGGAATTTCAGATTAAGAACAGCTATTGAAAAAGCAAAAGCTGCAGGACTTCCAAACGACAACATTAAACGTGCTATAGAAAAAGGTGCAGGTGCAGGAGCTTCTGACAATTATGAAGAATTGATTTATGAAGGCTACGCAGCAGGCGGTGTTGCCGTTGTTGTTGAGGCTATGACTGATAACAGAAACAGAACCGCAGGAGATATCAGAAGCTTTTTCACTAAATACAACGGAAGCTTAGGTGCTACAGGTTGTGTAGGCTGGATGTTTGATCAACGAGGAGTTATAACTTTTGATTCAAACGTTGATTTTGAGAAATTATTCGAATCAGCAATCAATCTTGACGCCCTTGACGTTATCGAAGAAGAAGATACTTATAAAGTTTTAACAACTCCTGAAAGCTTCCAAGCTGTAACTGAAGGTTTGGAAAAAGAAGGTTTTAAATCTCAATCTGCAGAACTTGTCAGAATTCCACAAAACACAATTGAAATAACTGATGAAAAAGTTGCAGATCAAATCTTAAAATTGTTAGAAAAACTTGAAGAACACGATGATGTTCAAAATGTTTATGCTAACTGCGATATATCAGACGAGATTTTACAAAAGTTAGAAAACTAATATGATTGATAATCTTAGACAAATATACAAATTCCTTGACGGAGCTTCTAACGTACAAAGTATAATGAATGTATTGGAAGAAGTTTTTCCGCTCAATGCAATATATATTTATGATCCGACAACTGAATCTCTTAGAGATTTTTCTCAAAGCTGGATGTTTATCAAATCAAAAGAATTAAACAATACTTTCCAAAATCTCAAAAATAAGAAATATATTGTCGAAGGTAAATATGCATATTATGCATTGTTTAACAACGGCCAAATCATTGGAATGCTTGAATTTTCCGAAAAGCTTCACAGCAAACTTTTAGAATTTTTGGAACTTTCAATATTTTGTATTTCTTTAAAAATCCAAAATATTATACTTAGTGAAAGAATGCAAAAAAACATTGAATTTCACGATTCAATGAAAAACATTGCAAAAATCATTGAAACTCAATATGAAACAAATTATATAATCCCAATTATCGGAGAGATGATTGATAAGTTTGTATCAGATCACCTTGTATATATATTTATTGATAACAAGCTTGTTTGGCCTTCAGCTTGCAATGATGAAAAAATATTTGAGCTGATTAAATGCTTAAACAATAATTCTGAATACATTTTGACACCTGATAAAAAAATCGGGCTGTTTCCTTTGATTAGCGAAAACAAACTTTTAGGTTGTATTGTAACTAAAGGAACAGACAGTGTTTTAAGCGAGAAAGAGATTGAATATCTTGAACAACTATCAAAACAAGCTGCAACTACAATAAATCGTGCAAACGTTTATGCGGAAATCTTAAAACACGCAACCCTTGATGCATTAACAGGTTTTTATAACAGGCGCCAGTTAGAAGAACGTATTAAACAGGAAGTTTCAGGGGCAAAAAGACAAAACCGAAATCTTTGCGCAATTATGATTGATATAGACTTTTTCAAAAATATTAATGATACATACGGCCATGCAGCAGGTGATATAGTTTTAAAAACAGTAGCCCGCAATATAAAACTTCAGCTCAGGGATTATGATATTGCAGGAAGATACGGTGGGGAAGAATTCGTTATTCTTTTACCGTTTACAAAACTTGAAGAAGCTTCAATGGTTGCAGAAAGACTTAGAAAATCTATAGAGCAGTGTAAAATTGATATTTCAAAAATTAACAATGATACACACGTAAAAAATATCAGTGTTACAATTAGTCTTGGAGTTCATCAATATAATAAACAAGAAAGCGAAGAAGAACTTATAGAAAATGCTGATAAAGCGCTTTATGAAGCAAAAAGCAGCGGTAGGAATAAAGTTGTAACAAAGGAATAAATATGAAAAGTTATAAAAAAGTATGTAAAACTCTTGATGATACCAAAAAACTTGCGCAGAAATTTGCAGCATTAATCAAAGATGGATGTTTTATAAATCTTTACGGTGAAATTGGTGCTGGGAAAACCGCTTTTGTAAAATTGGTTGCAGATGCTTTAGATGTAAAAGAAAAAGTTACAAGTCCAAGTTTTGTAATTTTAAATGAGTATCATACAGGTTCAATTCCTATTTACCATTTTGATCTTTATAGATTAGAAAATGAAGGGATTAAAACAATTTATGATGAGCTTCAGGAATACTCTGAAGGCAAACAAGTTACATTTGTTGAATGGGCTGAATTTAACCAAAATGAAGCACCATTTAATCATATAAAAATTAACGTAACATATTCTGATGATGAATCAAGAGTTTATGAATTTATCTCCTGCGGGGAAGACGAAATAATAGAAGGATTAGAAAAATGATAACACTTGCTTTTGATACCTGTCTTGACAAAATGTATGCATTCCTAAAAAAAGACGGAGAAATATTATCTTCACGCATTGTTGAAAATAAAGATAACAAATATCACTCAGCATTTTTAATATCAACTTTGCAGGAAATTATGAGCGAAAATAAAATCAAACCTCAAGATGTTGACTTAATCGGGGTTAATATCGGCCCCGGAAGTTTTACCGGAATAAGAGCTTGTGTTACAGTTGCAAGAGTTATGGCGCAACAATTGAATTGCAAAGCGGTCGGAGTTTCATCTCTTGAAATTCTATCAAAAATTTCTGATTCAAATCCACTTGTAGCACTGGATGCAAGAAAAAATTCTGCATACCTTTATTATGATGGAGAAATAAAGGGAGCAATAGCTCTTGATGAAGTAAAAAATATTATTGAAAACGGGAATTATACAGTAATTACAGATAATAAATTAAAACCGATTATAGGTGGAATTTCATATCAGGAAAAATATTATCCTCTTGGAGAAATCTTGGCAGAACTTGCAGAGAATAAAGAAACAGAAGGCAATTGGCGGAAGCTAAAACCTTTATATATTCAACCGCCTCCTGGGGTATAAAATCCGTAAAATCGGGAATAATATAATTGAATATAATCTCGATGGTACGTATGGAGAAGAAATTAAAAAAAACTAAAGAAGAAACACAAAATGACTTGCCCCCAATTCCACTGACAAGAAAGGAATTGAAAAATCTTTTTAATTACCACATTCCTTGTCTTTGCTGCGGAAGAGAAATGTTACCTCCTGATACGTATATGAATCTGATGGATAGCAAAGAGCTTGGCGGAACTGCTTGTGAGGCAATCAAAGTTCTTGAGCCTTACGAACATATAATGCACCCGGTTGAAAAACAAGTGTTTAATATGTTAAAAAGTATGTCTTCAAAATATCCTGATAAAAATTTTCAAGAACTGCTTGAGATGAAAAAAGATATCCACGAACTTGCTTTAGTTAAAATTCAAAGTTCAATATTTAATAAAGTAAGTTTTTACAGAAGAATTCTCCCTAAAAAGATGGCTCGCCAACTTCGAAAACTTATGATTAGCACAAATGATATAATTTTTGATCCTGAACCGCATAAACCTTTTTCAAGACGAATATTTATACATAAATTAAAAAATATCATAAGAAATCTTAATAATAAAAAAGTTAAAGAAGAAATAATAAAAATCGCCCGCAGACTTCCAAGATCAAGCGATGAAGTATGTGCTTTTGTTGTAAAAAATACCAGAAAAAAACCGGCAGTAATTGCCCTTAATCTTATACATTCATCTGTTGGGACATTTGAACATTTAACCCCAAAATGCATGAAAGGTCTTAGCAATTCACTAAACTTTGCTCTTGAATGTTCTTATTGCAACAATTCACGCCACCATTACCCTATACCTATCCAAATAGAAGAAAATCCGGATATGCCGAAAAATGCACAGCTTCAAGCTGATAAACTAATATCTCTATGCAAAAAAGATATTTGTAATAAAGAATATATAGAGAATTTAAGGGAAGTTCTATATTGGCTATCAGACAGATACATTAATTTAGATATTTCTCATCTTTATTTAACGTAATATTTATTAATAAACTAGCAAAAAAATTTAATCAGGTGTATTTTTAGCATATGAGGATTACACCTGTAATAAATAATATTATAAAGCCATTAGGAATTTATCAGAATAATCAGATTGATTATTCTGTTTACAGGTACCCTGTAAACAATTCCTCACTATCTAAAGATGTTTTTATTAAAAATGAACCGACATTTACTGGAATAATTAACAGTGCCTCAAAATTCAGAGATTTAGCATTCCAAAAAAAAATGCATTGCATTTATTGTGGGAATTTACTTTTAAGCGATAAAGTAGTTAATAAATTAAAAAGTAATGGTGTATTTTCCGGACCTATAAAGAATTTCGTTCAAACTATGCTTAATTATATAGATTATCTTCATCATACAGAAAAAGAATTTGTAAAAAGAACTGCTATCATAGCATTTGATCAACCTAACATAAGGCTATCCGAAGTTATTAAAATACTTTATCCACAAGCAAACAGAGAACTCTTAGAAGAACAAAAACCAATTTTTAAAGAACTTGCAGCTCTTGCCAATGAAATGCCGCGAGGATATAAAACAAAATTTAAAGAACTGTTAAGAATTTCTCGTTTAAAATTAGAAGAAAAAGAATATATCCCTAAAGAATTTAGCGGGAAAGAATTCAAATATAAAATGTCAAGACTAGAGGTAACAATAAAAGATGATTATATGGCAAAATAGCAGAACTAACTGAACCTCTTACACATCCTATATTCAAAAATGCAAAAGAACCTCTAACTTCAAAATTTGTTGATAAAATATTACGTATAACTGATACTCGAGATGCAAACAAGCAAAAATTAACAAAAAAAGATTTACTGTTAATTATAATAAATAAAATAAGACAGTATGGTGAAATTTTAAACAGAAAAGATATCATATATTCCTGCAATACTGCAATAAATACAATGGAAAAACGTCCTGTTAAAATAAAATTCAGTAATAAAGCTTTCAAATATGATTTAAATGAGGCTCTTGACGGCATGCCAGACACTCAACTGAGAGAAAAAGTTAATTCAATAGTAGATAAATTACCAACAACAAATACAAGTGTAAATGCATTTATTACCAAACACCAATTATCTGCATCCGATGCAATAGGATACAACTTATTCAGACCGTCTATTGCAACAATAGAACATATTCAGCCAAAATCTCTTGGCGGTCCCGACAATTTATCTAATTATGCACTAGCCTGTGCTTATGATAATAATAGACGATCAAGTGACAGCTTAGTTGAATTTATAAAACAATTTGACATTAAAAATCAAGAGCGTTATTTTGATGAAATATTCAATGAAGTTTATTCAGGCAATATTCCAAGAAAAATTGCCCTTAAAATGCTTGAAACATTTTTTCAAGAAAGTGGCAGGAATATTAAACCCATAAAACCTAACAAAAATATAAAAAAATCCAAAAAATAATTATGAACATTTGTAAAAATCATTTATAAATAACTAAATTTTTAATAGAAATCTGCCGACTAAATATATGTAATTATAAAGGATATAAAAATGGCAGATACAGGAGCATCATTTAACAGACCATATAAACCTTTCGGAATGAACGTTAAAGTTCCGGAAATAGGGGAACGTACATTAAAACAAGCAGGAGATACATTAGGCAGTATTGTAAAAAGTCCTGCAGAACCTCTATTTAAGTTTTTGGAAGATAATGAAGAAGTATTCACAGGGGATATTAATTATAAAATAAACAAACTATATGCAGAAAGCTTTACAATAGGATCTGCAATGAGAATGGAAGACGAAAAAGTAAACGGAATGCCATCGAGCTTTGATATGCATTTTTAATCAGCTTTAATAAAATAAAAAACTAATTCTACTTTGTTTACATATCGAAAAAAGCTCTTTTATAAGGGCTTTTTTTACATGTAACATTAATTTATAGAAACCCACAAAATTTCTTGTTTGCGGTATAATTATAACGAACAATAGAAGTGTATAACAAAATGCGTCAGAAAAGCGCAAAGTTTACGGAAAATTCGCCGTAAACAAGAAAGGAAAATTATGGTACCTGAAACAAAGAAATTTGAGATTGAAATCGGCGGGAAAACAGTTACCGTTGAAACAGGAAAATATGCTCAATCTGCAAACGGTTCAGTTACAGTAAGATGTGGTGATACAATGCTTTTTGTACACTGCTGTGTATCTAAAGAACCAAGAGTAGGAATTGACTTTTTCCCATTGCTAATTGATTACGAAGAAAGAATGTCATCTATCGGCCGTATTCCAGGCGGTTACAACCGTTCAGAAGGTAAAGCCGGTGATAAAGCTATTCTTATTTCAAGACTTATTGATAGACCAATCAGACCTTTATTCCCTAAAGGATACAGAAATGATATACAAATTGTAGCTCAATTATTCAGCTACGACCAACAAAATCAACCTGACACACTTGCAATGTTAGGTGCTTCTTGTGCTTTAATGTTATCTGGAGCTCCTTTTGAAGGCCCTATAGGTGCAGTTAGAGTATCAAGAGATGAAAACGGCAATATGATTGCTAACCCAACTCATCAACAAGCTGATAAATCTGACTTAGATATTGTTGTTGCAGGTACTCACGATTCTGTAATTATGGTTGAAGCAGGATGTAAATTTGTTACAGAAGACGATATTATGAATGCAGTTGAATTCGCTCAAGTTGAAATCAAAAAACAATGTGAAGCACAAGTTGGATTTATGAAAGAGTGCGGAGTAGAAAAAGAAGAATTCGTAAACCCTTATGATACTTCTGAAATCAAAAAAATCATTGAAGAAACAGCTCACGATATGATTTTTGATGCTTACCACAATTTTGACAGAACATATAGACAAGAAAAATTAGAAGAAGCTAAAAAACTTGTAAAAGAAAAAATTGATGCTCTTCCGGATGACGATTACATCAAAAAAATCATGGAAGAAACAGGCATTGACTTTGTTGCAGAAGAATTCAAAAATGCAGAAAAACATATTATGCGTACAATGATTTTGGACGAGGGCATAAGAGCTGACGGAAGAAAACCTCAAGAAGTTCGTCCTATCTGGTGCGAAGTTGGAGTTCTTCCAAGAGCCCATGGTTCTGCTGTGTTTACAAGAGGACAAACTCAAGTATTGTCAGTTGCAACTCTTGCAGGCCCTGGAATGAAACAGGAACTTGACGGAGTTGATCCTCAAACAGAAAAAACTTATATGCATAAATACATCTTCCCAGGATTTTCAGTAGGAGAAGTAAAACCTCTAAGAGGACCTGGAAGACGTGAAGTAGGACACGGAAACTTAGCTGAAAGAGCTAATATTCCAGCACTTCCTTCTCAAGAAGAATTTGGATATACAATTCGTGTAACATCTGATGTATTAGAATCAAACGGTTCAACATCAATGGCATCAACTTGCGGCTCATCAATGGCGCTAATGAATGCCGGTGTTCCTGTAAAATGTATGATCGGCGGTGTAGCAATGGGTATGATCACTGAAGAAGGCAAAGAACCTGTTGTATTAACAGATATTCAAGGTATTGAAGACTTCCTAGGTGATATGGACTTTAAAGTAACAGGTAACGACACAGGTATTACAGCTTTGCAAATGGATATGAAAGCAAAAGGTATTGCAAATGATACATTACGTCGTGCCCTTGCCCAAGCTAAAGAAGGAAGATTACACATCTTGGGCAAAATGAGAGAAGTAATTTCAGCTCCTGCTGATCACTTGTCACCTTATGCTCCAAGTATTACAACTATGACAATTCCAACAGAAGATATCGGAACTGTTATCGGACCTGGCGGAAAACAAATCAGATCTATCATTGATGCTTCTGGTGCAGAAATTGATATTCAAGATAATGGTGTTGTAACAATTACATCTAATGACCAAGAAGGTGCTGAAATTGCGAAAAAAATGATTAAAGACCTAACATTTAAAGCTGAACCTGGAATGATTGTTAAAGGTAAAGTTGTAAGAATTATACCTATCGGGGCATTCGTTGAACTTGCACCTGGCAAAGATGGTATGGTTCATATATCACAAGTTTGCAATGAAAGAATAGAAACTATAGAGCCACATCTTCATATTGGAGATGAAGTTATCGTTAAAGTAATTAAAATAGACGATAAAGGCAGAGTTAACCTTACAATCAAAGGCGTTACCGAAGAAGAAAAAGCTCAATGCAACTAACAAATTAGTATAATAATTATAAAAAGCACTATTTTCATTTTATGTGTTATAGTGCTTTTTATATGCTTTTGTGGTAATCTTAAATTAACGGGAGGATAATACAATGTGTGATGTTATAACTATCGGCAGTGCCACAATGGATGTATTTGTTGAAAGTGATGATGCTAATATTGTTTCAGTTTCAACGAAAAATAAAAAATCAGAATTTATGAGCTATCCATACGGGGCTAAAGTTGAGATTACAGAATTCACATCAAAAGTAGGTGGTGGTGGAATTAACACCGCTGTAAACTTTGCTAATTTAGGTTACAATACCAGCGCCATCTTTAAAATAGGCGATGACATTTATTCCGATGGAATTTTAGAATCATTTAAAGATAAAAAAGTTGATTTATCAAATATTATACAAGACAAAAACCTTAGTACAGGTTTTTCAATCATTCTTGTAAGTTTTCAAGGTGACAGAACAGTTTTGGCACATAGAGGTGCTAATGCTCAATTAAAAAAAACTGACATAAACTTTGACGCAATAAAAAATGCTAAACTATTATATATAGCTCCTCTTAACGGTGATAGCACAAAAGTTCTTGATGATATTGCAAACTTTGCAAAAGAAAACAATGTTTTTGTGTGCTTCAATGCGGGTTCATCAAGCTTAAAAAAAGGATTTAATTACCTTAAAAAAATTCTTGAAGACGCTAATGTTGTTGTAATGAACAAAGAAGAAGCTTCTCTTGCAACACAAATACACGTAAGACCTGATACAAGAGAAGAAAAATTTTCAGAAGAACTTATACACCCTGATGTAAAAGAGATGTTCAAAAAATTAAAGGTTGCCGATTACCAAGTTATTGTTATAACTGATGGTGGCAAAGGTGCTTATGCATACGATGGAAAAGATTTTTATTATTGCCCGGTATTTGATGGACCTGTAGTTTCAACTTTAGGCGCAGGCGATGCTTTTGCATCAACATTCTGCGCAGCTCTTGCAAGAACAAATAAAAATATCGGAAAATCTTTAATGTATGCATCCATTAATTCTGCCGGCGTAGTTTCTGAATTTGGCGCAACTCAAGGATTATTAACATTTGCTCAAATAGAAGAAAAATTAAAAGCAAATCCTTCATACACATATAAAAAGGCTTAAAAAATTCTTGTCCTATATCAAAATTTGATGTATAATTTTAATGTATAAGAAAGAGATGAGAATATGGGATATAAAATTTTATCAAAAAAAGAACTTTGTCCGAACCAGTATGAAATAACAGTTGAAGCACCATACGTTGTAAGAAACGCAAAGGCAGGACAATTTATAATATTTAGAGCAACAGAAAAAAGCGAAAGAGTTCCACTAACAATCGCTGATGTAAATAAAGAAACAGGTGCACTAACACTTGTATTTATGGCTGTTGGATTTTCGACAAAGCAACTTGCAGCATTAAATGTAGGTGACGAAATTCATGATATTGTAGGACCTTTAGGTCAACCTACACATATTAAAAAATACGGAACTGTAGTTTGCCTTGCTGGCGGCTATGGTGCAGCTCCTTGTTACTTGATTGCAAAAGCATTTAAAGAAGCAGGAAACAAAGTATACATGATAATGGGTGCAAGAACAAAAGATTTAATTTTCTGGCAGGATAAAATGAAAGATGCCTGCACAGAATTATTTATAACTACAGATGATGGTACTTTAGGCGAAAAAGGTTTTGTAACTCAAGTTCTTGCAAGACTTATGGAACAAGAAAAAATAGATTACGCAATAGCCGTAGGTCCTATGCCAATGATGAGAGCAGTGGCGGATTTAACTCGCGATAAAGGAATTTATACTGAGGCTAGCATGAATCCTATTATGGTTGATGGCACAGGGATGTGCGGAGCCTGCAGACTTACAGTTGGCGGAGAAACAAAATTTGCTTGTGTAGACGGTCCTGATTTTGATGCTCACAAAATTGATTTTGATGAAGTAATTAACAGAACAAAAATTTATAAAGATCAGGAAAGAAAACGCGACGAAAATTGTAATTTATTAAAACAATCAGTTAATAAATAGGAGAAAATTATGGCAAAAGATATTCCATATTGCCCTCTAATGAGTGCAGGTTCAGACATCGACAAAGTATGTACACTTGAAAGCTGTGCTTGGTTTGTTCCAAGTGTAAGAAAATGCTCAATGTATATGTTGGCATATAATGCATTATTGGAAACAACAGCTAGACAAAAAGCTGCTAAAATACATAAGTAATAAGGTTATAAATGAAAATACTTGTCTGCATTAAACAGGTTCCGGACACTGATGATATAAAGTGGACGGAAAATAATACAATACAACGTGAAGGGGTTGAAAGTATTATTAACCCTTATGATGTTTATGCTATTGAAGAAGCATTAAAATTAAAAAGGGCAATTCCTGATGTACATATTACTGTTTTAACAATGGGACCTTTACAAGCTGAAGCAATGCTTCGAAAAACAATTGCTTTAGGGTGTGACGATGCAGTATTAATCTCTGACAAAAAATTTGCGGGAGCTGATACTTATGCAACAGGCAAAACATTAGCTGCTGCAATCAAATCAAAACTTAATGACTTTGATTTAATATTGTGCGGTCAATTTGCAATAGACGGGGATACAGCTCAAACAGGACCAAGCATTGCAAACCAACTTGGAATTCCGCAAATAACTTTTGTTAAAGAACTAAAAGAATGCAACAACGGAAGTGTTTGCGCTGTTAGACAAATAGAAGAAGGGTTTGAGACTCTTAAAGTAGAATTACCTGCTCTAATATGCATATTAAAGGGATTTGAAGAAACTACAAGAGCAAAAATTAACGGTATAATAAGAGCAAAAAGCAGCGAAATTACAGTATATTCTATGGAAGATATCGGCTTGGCCCCTGAAGATACAGGGATTAAAGGTTCTCCGACATATGTAAGTAAAGCGTTCCGTCCTGTTCACGACAGAGGAGAATGCGAATTTTGCGAAAATATTTCACAACTTGCAGGTAAAATAAAAGAATTTGGAGGAATAAATGAGTAATATTTTGTTGTATGCAGAAGTTACAAAAGAAAATTTTCTCCATACTGTACTTTTTGAACTTGCCTATAAAGCTCAAGAACTTTCCAAAAAGCTTGATAATGCAGATGTGTCAGCTCTTTTAATTTGTAAAACAGGTTTGGCGGAAGAATTTAAAGAAGCATTTATTAATTCAGGCTTTGATTATGTATATATAGCTGAAGATGACAGGCTTGCAAATTACTCAACAGAACTTTATTCAAAAATAGCAATTGACATAATAAAAGAAATAAAACCTGAAATTATACTTGTTGGAGCAACAACTCAAGGTAGAGATTTAGCACCAAGAATATCAGCATCACTCCATACAGGATTAACAGCTGATTGCACAGGTCTTGATATAAACGAAAAAGGACAACTTGCTGCGACTCGTCCAACTTTTGGCGGGAAGTTAATGGCAACAATTCTATGTAAAACAATGCCGCAAATGGCTACTGTTAGACCTAAGGTTTTTAAACCTGCCCCGGAAAATATCGTCAAAGATACAAAATTTATTTATATAAAACCTGATATTGATAATATTAAAACAAAAGTTGAATTTATAGAATTTGTAAAAGGTCTTAATACCTCAATCAATGAACTTGATAGTGCCCAAATAATTGTGGCAGGCGGCAAGGGTTTGAAAAATGAAGCAGGGTTTGAATTATTAAAGAATTTTGCAGAAAGCATCGGAGGTTGTGTCGCCGCAAGCAGAGGTGCAGTAGACATGGGACTTGCTCCCGTTGATATTCAAATCGGACAAACCGGCAAAACCGTAACCCCAAAACTATATATAGCTTGCGGGATATCAGGTGCAATACAGCATATTGTCGGCATGCAAGAAAGTGACAAAATTATTGCAATAAATACGGATGCCAAAGCTCCGATATTTGATATTTGTGATTGCGGATATGTTGGCGATGCCTTTGAAATTTTACCCAAACTTACAAAAGAGTTGAATCCTTAATAACATCTTAAATAATTTTTGTGCTAAAATAAATTAGTAAAGAGCATTAAGAAAGGATACGGGATATGAACAAGGTTGTAGTTGGCGCACAATGGGGAGATGAAGGCAAAGCAAAAATTACTGATTTGCTTGCACAAGATGCTGATTTAATAATAAGGTATCAAGGAGGCTGCAATGCAGGACATACTGTTGTTGCAAATAACAAAACCTTTAAATTTCACTTAATCCCATCAGGAATTTTATATAAAGGGAAAAAATGTTTTATAGGGGCAGGCACAGTTATTCTGCCTGAATATTTTGAACAGGAAGTTCAAGGACTTATCAAAGAAGGAATTGACGTTTCTAATCTCAAAATTAATCCTTTAGCATCAATTACAATGCCTTACCACACAGAAGTTGACGGATATTCTGAAAATAATGCAGGGAAAGGCAAAATCGGAACTACTAAAAAAGGTATCGGCCCAACATACACAGATAAAATGGCAAGAATTGGCTTGAAAGTTCAAGATTTATATTCTCCTGAAGCATTAAACGAAAAACTTGATATTATTCTTCCTTTAAAAAACAAAACACTTGAAAAAGTTTACGGACTTGAACCATATTCTAAAGAATGCGTATTATCTCTTTGCGAAAGATATGCAGAAATCTTCAAACCTTACGTATGTTTTGATTGGCAAAAAGAATTAGAAGATGCAAAACGTGATAAAAAGGCAATCCTCTTTGAAGGTGCACAAGGAGTAATGCTTGATATTGATTACGGTACATACCCGTTTGTTACATCATCAAACCCAATCGGTGGCGGAGCTGCTACAGGTTCGGGATATGGACCAACAATGATAGATGAAGTTATAGGAGTCGCAAAAGCTTATGTAACAAGAGTTGGCGAAGGTCCTTTTGTAACAGAATTAAAAGATGAAACTGGTGATAAAATTCGAGAAATCGGGCACGAATACGGGGTTACAACAGGCAGAGCAAGAAGATGCGGTTGGTTTGATGCAGTCACAATGAAATATGCCGTATTAGTCGGAGGTTTAACATCAATTGCTCTTACAAAAATTGATGTATTTGACTCTTTTGACGAAATAAAATTATGCACAGCATACAAAGACACAAGAAACGGACAAATTTATACAAGCTATCCGACAGATGTGTTTATCCATAAATATTTAGAACCTGTTTATGAAACACATAAAGGCTGGGGGCAAGATATTACAGGGATTACAGATTTTGCAAAACTTCCTGAAAATGCTAAAAAATATCTTGCTCGCTTGGAAGAACTTCTTGAAGTACCAATTTCAATCGTAAGTGTTGGACCTGACAGAGAACAAACCATTTTTAAATAATAATAATTTTTGAAAACTTATATAGTAGCAATTTTTTTAATTTTCATGTTTTTATATTATTGTGGTTAGAATTAATTTAATTAATAGTGTATATAATTATCCTTTAAAAAATAACCAAACATCATTTAAAGGAAACGAAGCGCAAACTAATCCCCCGCAAACAGATGGACTTGCAAATATTCAGCCGGATTATGCTGTCAAAACTCCTATGGCTTATATGAAACTTGGAGAAATGAATTTCCCTTATGATACAAAAGCTCATTTCTACAAACTTGCAAATGGCCAAAAAGTTATTATTGTTCCGCAAGAAGGAGAAACTGTTTTAAGAACTTACGTAAATACAGGTTCTATGAATGAACCTGATAAATTACGCGGAATTAGCCACTATATAGAACACAATTTATTTAACGGTTCTAAAGGACTTGAACAAGGAGATTTCTTCAATCAAGTCGACAAAATGGGAGCATCTACAAACGCTTCAACAGGCTTTGCCGAAACTAATTATTTTATTAGTTCAAACCTCTTAAATGAAGGAGATTTGGAAAACAAAATAAAACTCCACGCATCAATGCTCGAAACCCCTTTATTCGCAGTTGATAAGCTTGAAAAAGAAAAAGGTATCGTAAATTCCGAAATTAATATGATTACCTCAGATCCGGAAAATCTTGCTGTTAACAAAATGCTCAAAAATTTATATGGTATTAAAACTACTTCAACAGACATGATTGGCGGAACAACCGATAATATCACGAATTTGACTCGAGAAGATGTTGTAAATTATTTCAACAACAACTACTATCCTGCAAATATGGTAACAGTAATTACAGGAGATGTTAAACCTGATGAAACTATAAAACTTATTTCAAAATACTTTACCTCAAACAAGCAGCCAACAGGACAAAGAAAATTTGAGAAACTAACCCCAACACAAAAAACAATAAGAGAAGATTTTATCTCAGATAAAGCAACAGCTTCTAACATTGTAGTCGGCTTTAATGGTGCTGCCGCTCAGAATATAAAGGACAGAGTTTTTGAAGAAGCTCTTACAGAACTTTTAGCAGGCTCATCAACTTCTCGACTTAATTCTAAACTAAAGCCATATAATACATCTGTATTTTCAGAAGAAGAAAAAATAAGCACAAACCCTAAAGATGGCAGAGCTTTAATATTTTTATCAGAGTCATCTGAAGAAAATTCCGAAAAAGTTTTAAAATTAATATTTAATGAAATAGCAAATATTGCCAATAATCCTCCAACAGATGATGAAATGCAAATTATCAAAAAAAGAATGCTTAACCATTTTGCGCATATCTTTGAAAATTCTTTCAGCACAAACAATACAATAGGCTCAACATTGTTGGAAAATAATAAAGATTATTTGGATAACTATGAAAGCATTATAAAATCTATGACTGCAGAAGATCTCGTTAATACCGCAAAAAAATATCTTGATGTTAACAAAGCTTCTGTAACCATTGTTCACCCTTCATCTGCAAATAGTGAAACAATTACTAAAAACTATGAAGCAGCTAAAAATATATCTTTTACAGGAAGAAAAGAAGCTATTGACTTGAGCAATGTCAAAGAATACAATATGCCGAACAATAACTTCAAAATCATCACAAACAACAGCAAAACAAATAATTGTTATATGAAAATGGAATTTTCAACAGACTCATATAATACAAACAATTATGCCACAGTGCTTGTGTTATCCGAGCTTCTAAATGAAGGCACTCTAAGCAAAGACGAAAAAGAATATAAATATGATCTTGAAAAATCAGGAATTAGTAATAGATTTTCTTGTTATAACAAATCTATAAATGTTTATTCTAACTTCTCCTCTGAAGATATGGACCAAGCTCTCAAAGCTGTTAAAGAATTACTCGACAATCCGAGATTTAACGAAACAACATTTAACGAAGTTAAATCAAGACTTATTGATGACATTTCTCTTTCTCAAAAGTCAGCCTTTGATAAACTTGCAGAAGAAACCTTTTCCAACATTCCTCATAGAAAAACCAAAGAAAACACTCTAAAAGAACTTGAAAATGTAAAGTTTGAAGATGTAAAATCTCTATATAATACAATTATGACAAATGCGAAAGTATCAGTTACAGTAACTGCACCATTCAGCAAAAAAGATGAATTAAATAATGTATTATTCAATAACATCTCTCAATATAAAAAATTCAATGTATATAAACCAACAGAAATTCTTGATAAATACATCCCGACGAATGAAACAAAAGTTTTGACAGATGTTAACAATAAAAATCAAGCTGAAATTATTGAAGCTTTCAAGTTCAGAATAGGGAACAACCTAAAAGATGATATCTGCCTTAATCTTTTGAATACAATTCTTGGCGGGAATGCATCATCAAGATTATTTAACGATTTGAGAGAACAACAAAAATTAGCTTACCACGTAAATTCTAACTTCAATATAATAGATAATACAGGCCTGTTTTATCTCAGAATTGGTACTACAACAGAAAATAAAGACACTAATGAAATAAGTTATGACAATGTTCAAAAATCAATAGACGGATTTAACAAACATATTCAAAAAATCAAAACTGAAAAAGTTTCCGAAGAAGAATTGAACAATGCCAAACTAAATCTCAAAAACCAAATTTTAAATGCAAATAACACACCTGCAGATAAAAATAACGGTTTATCTTATAATGTTGATACTCCTTATGGAATTTCAAGAGATAATCAAGCTTTGAAAATAATTGACAGTATTACCGCTGATGATATTTACAATTATGCAAACTATGTATTCTCAGGCAAACCTGTTTATTCAATTTTAGCAACAGAAAATACTCTTAAAGCAAATGAAGAATACTTAAAGTCTTTGCATCAGGCTTAAATATCCTTGTATGCCAAACCTGTATAAACAATTGCACTAATGCCAACAAGAGAATAAACAATTCTTGCAACCAAAGTCATTTCTCCAAAAAGCATAGCTACTAAATCTATATTGAAAAAGCCAACTAAGCCCCAATTTAAAGCACCAATAATAACTAAAATAAATGAAATAAGTTTTAAAATATGCATTTTTCCCTCCTCATAATCATTATTTCAGGAGTGAATAATTTTACAATCAGCCATCAAGGCAATAAAAAAAGAGTCTGATAAAAAATCAAACTCTTTTTTATTTTTTTACAATAAATTAATATCTAATTTCAGAACTGTCAATCATATAAGTTGTCCCGACACCAACAGGATCTGGGACAAAAGTTACAGGGACAAAAACTTTTTCACCGCAAGCTTTAACAGTCCACATTTCTTTCCAAGGAGTACTACCATATCTTTTATTTCCAATGACTTTATTAAACTCCGGTCTTGTTAAAATTTCAGTATTTTCAATTGCCATATCGTCACATCCGTTTAACTTTAGAGAAATAGCTGAATACACAGGCAACAAAGTATCTCTTTGCAAAACATTGTCTGCTAAAGAATTCCCTGGTAACCTTTTAAAATCAGCAGCAAAAACAGAAATCGACAATAGACAAACAAGTAACACAGAAAACAAAAACTTCTTTTTCATAAAATCTCCTTTAATTATTAATTACACTACTATAATATAACAAAAAAAACAAGCCCGATTACTCGGACTTGTTTTTCTATAATTTTAAAAATTATAATTTTGAAGCAACCATTAAAGTAGTTTCAGCTAATCTTGTAGAATAACCCATTTCGTTATCGTACCAAGAAATAACTTTAACCATATTGTCGCCCATAACTCTTGTTAACAATGAGTCAACAGTTGATGATTGAGAAGAACCAATGTAATCTGAAGATACTAATGGTTCATCTGAATAGCAAAGTACGTGTCCGTCAGCGCCTTCTTTTAATGCAGCGTTAACTTCTTCAACAGTAACTTTCTTTTCAGTTTCGAATACAACGTCAACTAATGAAACGTCTGGAGTAGGAACTCTCATTGCGAAACCGTCTAATTTTCCTTTTAATTCAGGAATTACAAGAGCAACAGCTTTAGCAGCACCTGTTTTTGTAGGAACGATGTTTAAAGCACCAGCTCTAGCTCTTCTAGGATCTTTGTGGCCAGCATCTAAGATTCTTTGGTCACCAGTGTATGAGTGAACTGTTGTCATCAAACCTTTAACGATACCGAATTTTTCTTTGATAACTTTAGCTACAGGAGCTAAGCAGTTAGTTGTACAAGAAGCCATAGAAATTACATTGTGTTTAGCTGGATCATACATATTGTCGTTTACACCTAAAACAATTGTAATATCTTCATTTGAAGCAGGAGCTGAAATGATAACTTTTTTAGCACCAGCATCAATATGAGCATGAGCTTTTGTTGCATCTGTAAAGAAACCTGTTGATTCAACAACAACTTCAACACCTAAATCTTTCCAAGGTAATTGAGCAGGATCTTTTTCTGCAAAGAATTTAATTTTTTTACCGTTTACGATGATACCTTCATCATATGCTTCTACTGTACCATCAAATTTACCCATAACTGAATCGTGTTTGAATAACAAAGCAGCTTCTGCTGGTTTCAAACCTGGGTCATTAATTGCTACATAATTAATTTTGTCAAAAATACCTTCTCTGATAGCTGCACGTAATGTGTTACGGCCAATTCTACCAAATCCGTTAATTGCTACATTTACCATAAGTGTTTTCCTTTCTTTTATAAAAACTCTCACATGGTTTTTATAGCATTAACAAAAAAACTAATCAAGTAGTTAATCACGTTTCAAATATTAAGAAATAGTTAATTTATTATTGCATACCAAATAATCTTTATGTAATATTTTGTTATGCTAGTCAGTAAAATTAATGTATCACAACACAAATATCCTGCATTTAGAAATGATGATCAAGCAAAGAAACAAAATTCTTGGCTTGATAGGATTAATTCATATTCAAAAAATTCTGCAGACATGACAGATACAATAGTTGTTCCAAGAACTATTTTTAAAGGTTATCTTGGAATAATGGTGGGTACAACTTTAGTAACACTTGGCGGACTGTTTAATAAGCATCCTAAGACTAACAAGACATTAACTGGAACAGGTCTTTTAGCCTCATTATACGGAACTTGGGCATTTGTAAGACCTTTTATTGTAAAAGATGCTAAAGGTGTAGAAAAGCATAAATAGCTTTTTATTGAGTTGACACACAAGCAGCAATTGCATCTATCAAACGCTTAACAGGAACAATTTCAATTCGTTTATCCTCTATTCTGTTTGCATAAGGGATAATTGCCTTTTTAAACCCTGACATAACAGCTTCATTTAAACGTTTTTCGATATTATTTACAGGATGAATTTCTCCTGACAAACCAATTTCACCAATTATTACGGTTTGCGGATCAACTACAACATCTCTTGCACAAGTTGCAACCGCTAATGCGATACCCAAATCGGCAGAAGGCTCAGATACATCAATTCCTCCCATAACATTTACATAAACATCTTGTTTTGAAAGATTTAAA
>CALVGY010000029.1 GCA_944327215.1 Candidatus Gastranaerophilales bacterium
TGTTTTTCTTGTGCTGGGAAGCCCATTCATCAATCCATTCACCCATTGTTGATGAAGGAGTGATTGGATAAATTGCGGAAACTTCGCTTAACGCATATGCGATATGCGCTGCGGCGTAATTACCGTCAACTGTTATAGTTTTTCCTGGCATAATTAGCAAACCTCCTTATTTAATTGCTATTACTTAACTATATTCTACTTCTTTATTTTAATACAAACAAAATTGTTTGACAAAAAATATCATTATTAATTTATGTTACAGTTTATTAGAAAATTGTTTTTTTTTGTAAAATATTATCTGTTATTGTTTTTGTATATATTATAAAGAAGGTTAGAATCATGAATGTTAATTTGTTTATCCCTAAATTGTCATTTGAGAATAAATCTTATAATATTAACCCGAGCATCAATGCTAAATGTCCAAACTTGTCTGAATTAAAAAATGATACTGTGTCTTTCACAGGAGGTCAGACTACTGTTGCCGATTATTTACAAGCTCAGGTTGTAGCTGCTTCTCCTCGTTTGCAAAGAATTGCAACAACTTATCTTGATATTTTGGAGTCTGTAGCTTTCAGGCTAAAAGACAAAGGAGTAAGTTTTGATCGAACATATTGTGAATTGCATCCGGTTAAATCCCCAGAATCATATACTAGTAAGGTTGTCAGATCCGGTAAATTTAAAGTGCCTGATACAATAAGAGGTACTTTGTATTGTAACAACTTATATGACTTGTCTGTTCTTATGGATGGCATTTTGCCCGAAATGAAAAAAAGAGGTTATGTTTTAGCAGATACGGAAATGAGCATAAAAGATTTAATGAAAAGAGGTTATGTCCCATCAGAAAATGAACTTAAAGATTTGTCAAAAGAAAAAATTATACCTGATTTAGATATCAGATTAACTGATATATCTGACGAGGTTGTAAAATTACCTTCTAATCTCAGGTATTCAATAGGTAAACCTCAAAAATCCGGTTATGAAGATATTCAAATGCGTTTTGTTCGAGAATTTGATAAGAGTAAAAACCCTATAAACCATGAATTGATTGTATTATTTGGACCACATTATTCCGAAGCAAAATATAATGAATCAAATAGAGTATATGGTATTGTAAGGTTATTTAATGAATTAAATATGAAATTTGAAGATGGATCTATAGGTTCTCATTCTCAAAAGGCAAAGCGTTATGTTGATTTAATTAATCAAATGTTTGTTGGAAAAATTTCTCAAAAGCTTTTTGCGAATGCTAAAAATAAAGACCTATATGATATTTCTGAAGAAATTCCTATTGTTTTTTCAGAAGTTGATAAAAGAATGTTTGAAAATTATTTTTCTGGATTAAAAGACAGAATTCTTTCTTTGTACAAGGAAGCTAAAAAGTCTGCAGTTAATAGTGGGTATGCTCAAAAACAATTGAACAAGGAATATCATCAAGATAAGGCTTTAATTGAAAAAATATATAAAGATTTGAAAGAAACTATCGAATATTATAATTATAAATCAGGTCTAAAATCTACTAAAGTTGAATAATTGCAACATTTTCTATATGGAAAGTATGGCAAAACATATCAAAGGGCTGTATAGTTTCAACTTTGCAACCTTTTTCTGTTAAATATTTCAGGTCACGAGCAAGTGTTGCAGGATTGCAGCTAACATAAATTATTTTATGTTTTGTATGGTTTAAAGCCTCATCTAGAGCTTCTTTTGTGCAACCTTTTCTTGGCGGGTCAAGAATTGTTATGTCAAATTTTTTCTTTATTGATTTAAGATATTTTGTTGTGTCTTTTGTGTGCAATTCTATGTTATTTATATTATTTAATTTTAGAACTGCTTTAGCTTTTTCTATTGATTCTGGATTTTCTTCAACGCTGGTAATTTTATTTGCAACATCACTTATTGTAATTCCAAATGTTGCAATTCCTGCATAAGCATCAAGTACTGTTGGATTTTTAAACTTGGCAACTTCTTCTTTTACATAATTAAAAATATTTTCTGCACTTTTGGGATTAACTTGAAAAAATGTTGATGAACCTATTTTGAAAATTTTGTCTAATATTTTTTCATAAATAAAATCTTCTCCAATTATACATTCAGTTTTTTCCCCAAGAATTACATTTGTTTTTTTGTTATTAAAATTAATGCAAACTCCAACAACTTCTTTAAATTGTTCAAATATTGTTTTAGCAAAAGCTTTTAATTTGCTTGTGATTTTATTAGAGTTGATAACAAGAGTAACTAATAATGTCCCATTGTCTGCGGAATGCCTGATTATTATATGACGTAAATCCCCTGTATGTTTGTTTTCGTTATATCCCGAAATCCCATATTCAATAGAATTATCTCTAATAAAGCCTATAACTTCATCACATATTTTAGGTTGAATAGGACAATATTTAATATTAACGATTTCATGCGATTGTGTTTTATAATAACCGGCAAGCAGTTTTTTAGAAACTTTTGTTTGAGTTACCGGACATTGAGTCTTATGTCTAAATGCTTTTATTTGTGGGCTTGGTATAGGAAAATTTATTGGGGTATTCAATTTCGCGATGCTTTTTATTGCATCTTCCACAATTTGTTGTTTAAGTTCAAGCTGATATTGATAATCTATGAATTGAAGCTGGCATGATCCGCAAATATTTTGCAGTGGACAAAATGGTTTTATCCTATGAGAAGATGGTGTCAAAATTTCAATAACTTTGGCTGTTGCATAATTCTTATTGACTTTTGTTATTTGAATTTTCACTTCATCTTCAGGGCAAACGTTTTCAATAAATATTACTTGTCCTTCATATTTTGCAATACCCTTTGCTAAGTTTGAAAGTTTTTCAATTTTAACGGTTAAAATATCATCTTTTTGCATAAATTTAATATACGATAAGCAAACTATAATGGCAAAAATTTTTTTTTAGTTTTTCTAATAGTATGCTAATTTCATCTGTTCAAAACTATAATTTGTATAAAAGAAATTTTATTAAGTATTCAAAGACTAATAAAAAAGATAAGTCAGAAAATATAGATAATAATAGACAATTGCTGCCTCAATATTATGGTTATTTCCCAAATATAAATTTTTGTGGTTTAACTTTGCCAAAATTGTCTTTAAAAAAATCGACAAGAAATTTCCTGAAAGTTGGAAATTATTTTAGTTCTCCGTTGGAAAATATTCCTTGTAGTCAGTTAAATAAAAAAAATTATATCGCATATAATATTAATCAAATGAAATATCCTTACGGGTCTATAGGTATAAAAACAGATTTTTCTGAATTAATACAGTCGAGAGATTTTTTTCAATGTGCAGGAATTTTGATTATAGATAATAAAGAAAATAAACAATTTTTAGCGCATGTTTATAATAAAACTTATATTGAGGATATTTATGACACATTTCTTAAAGCGTTTTCAATAGAAGCGTTTAAAGAAAAAGGCAGATTAGATGTATTTATTTTACCAGGATGTGAAAAAGATACAAAATATACTATAAGTCATATATTAAAAGCTTTAGATATGGTAGATAACGGTATCTCTTTCTTGGTTTCTTATGTCCATTTCAATAAGACAAATTATGATTGTCTTTCAGTGCATGAAGGTCAGATATTTGCATCAGATGATATTTATAAATTAAGTCTGGAAAATCCTGATAATATTTTTTCGTTTAATAATCCAATTGCTCGTGGTGAGAGCAATTTTAGAGATGGGATTTCAAAACTTTATTTTGAGTTGGAAAAAATTTTAAGTGTCCAAAAAGTTAATAGATTTTATACTGACTTTAAAAAAGAGATAAAATAAAGCTTAAGTTTATTATAAGTGATAATCTTTGTCCCATAATTTTTTTGCTAGTTTGTTCAGAACTTATTATAAATATGCATTGCAAATTTATGAATTCTTGAAATCAAAAAGTCTTAAAAACAAAAAAAAAGAACCTAAAAAAGGTTCTTTTTTAAATGGTGGGCGTTAGAAGACTCGAACTTCTGACATCCTCCTTGTAAGGGAGGCGCTCTACCAACTGAGCTAAACGCCCTCAGCAAGATTTATACTACCTGAAACATATTTTATTGTCAACTGTTTTTTATAATGTTTTTTCTAAACTTTCTATTGAGTTATAAATTTCTTGGAAAATTCTTGTAAATTCAGCTCTTTGGTTATTATTTTTTTGTAGGGTATGTTTTTAACCTATATTATATTTAAATTTTTGGATATTTTTTCTCTAATTATTAAAAATTTTCTTCCGTAGGCTTTTGAGTTTCTTGATTATTTTGTTCTGTTTGTTGTTTTTCATATTCCATGCGTGCTTTGACTTTTATTTCATGCTTTTCTCCATGGTGAGGTTCTTCCCTTTTGTAACGTTGATCTACCCACCATTTCGCCATGTGATAAATTAATCCTTGTTTTACAGGCTTTGGTGTTGAGTAGTCTGATGTATCTTCTGCTTTTAATTTTTTAGGTCTGCTTTTTATTTTTGATTTTATGGGGTTGTCTAAATCATCTATTTTTAATTTTGGAGAAGGGGCTACATCCATATAATCATTTAAATCCGCTTCATTAACAGCATAACTCTCAGGACTGATATAACCTTCATCAGCAATTACTGATGAGGTTGTTGAGAATAATATTAGTATTAAAAGTAAAATATATTTTATCATTTTCCCTTCTTTATTATTAAGAATACGGACATCTTGTGATAATATTTTTTCCGTGAGAATCAAGTCCGCCTGTTTTTAATAGGTTAAATTTTGCTGCTGCATTATTTATTATATCATTCCATTCAAGATAATATCGTCCTTCATAGGATTGATAATATCCCTCATAAAATAAAGCTTTGTCTTTCCCGTATTTTTTGAAGGTCGCAAAAAGATAGTCATAAAATTCAGGACAATATGCTTTTGTTCGCGCAGGATGTGCAATAGACATAACACCTGAATTAAGAGTATTTACAAACTGTAATGCTTCTTCAAATGACCAAAAAGCTTCTGGCATGAAACCGATTTTTGGATGAGCTTGTGTATAGATATCTTGAGCTATTTTGATTTTTTTCTCAATTTTTTCAGGAATGTCTTCAAGCTTGTCTCCTGTATACATTTCTAGAGCTTTTTTGTAATTTATATAGTATGGGTTTGGGGTTTTAAAAATATATTTAAATTTTTTTATTGGTTGTTCGTAAGAAAAATCAGCGTCTGGAAAATAGTAATTTAAAAGAATTTTTCCTGCTGTATATTTCTGTAGCGGATGCGCAACCTCATCTTGGCCTTTTTTTATCATTATGTGGCATAATGAAGCTTCTTCTACATTGAAATTATATTCAGGTAGTGCTTCATTAAGTTTTTCTATTGTGTCATGTGCAAGTTGTAATTTTAAGTCCCTTTTTTTGTTTAAAAATTCATTTAGTCTTTTATCATAAGGATCTATGTCATATACAAGTAAGTGAATTTGTAATGGTTTTGGTTGATTTGGAAAATCTATTCCAATAGTTGAAATTTCAAGTCCAAGACAAAGATTTAATTTTTCATATTCTTTTTGTTTTGAAAGTTCAAGAGCTTCTTTTGCGCCTTCAATTGTGTCATGGTCTGTGATTGCAAACAAAAAATCTTTATTTTGTTCAGTTAAATCTCTGGCACTATCTAAAAGTTCTTTAACAGTTATTGCTCCGTCTGAATATTGTGTATGAATATGGAGATTAGCTTTGAACTCTCCTGATTTTAAATATCTGAAATCATGCGAATCTAAAATTTCAGGATTTTTTCTTTTGCCCGGTTTGAAAGCTGTTTCTTTCAGATTTTTTATTCTAGATATAAGTGTTTTTTCATCAACTATGCTCATAATTTTATTTTACACAAAAATTCATCGGAAACAAAATTGATTTACCTGCGTCAAAAATATTAAACGTGTGACATTTTGTAGAAGATGAGGGATGCAAATGGCTGTTATAAAGTATAGAGAAGAAGATTTATACAAAGATTTGAGATCTGATATTAAAGAGGATGAGCTGGAATTTATTGATGTTGAAGATGATGACGAAGAACCAAGAACTTTTAATTCAATATCAAATGATGATGACATATTACAAATGTATTTGAAAGATATTGGAAAAGTTAAGTTGCTTAATTCTCGTGAAGAAAAAGAACTTGGCAAGCAAATAAAAGAAGGGAAAAAATCTCAGGCTGATATTGCAAAACGCAAGCTTGTTCAAGCAAATTTGAGACTTGTTGTCAGTATTGCAAAAAAATACATTGGACAAGGTGTTTTGTTTATGGATTTGGTTCAGGAAGGCTCTTTAGGCTTGATAAAAGCTGCAGAAAAATTTGATTATTCAAAAAATTTTAAATTCTCAACTTATGCAACTTGGTGGATAAAACAAACGATCATAAGGGCAATTTCAAACAATTCAAGAACAATTAGAATCCCTGTGCATATGACAGATAAAATTAGAAAATACAAAAAAATGTATGCGATTTTGTCATTTGAATTAGGTCGGGAACCGACTGATATTGAAATAGCAACACGTTTAGGGCTTACGCCTAAACAGCTTTTGACTGTTAAAAAATCTATTATAAAAGAACCTGTAAGCTTGGAAACTCCTGTTACAGATGATTTAAATATTGGAGATTATATTGAGGATAAGTCATACAGATCTCCTGAAGTACATACTAAAAATAATGTTTTGAAAGGTAGTATAGAGGATTTGTTATCAACTTTGCCCGAGCGCGAAAAAAAGATTATAAGCTGCCGTTTTGGAATAAATGGAGAAGTTCCAAGAACGCTTGAACAATTAGGAGAGATTATGGGGTATTCAAAAGAAAGAATAAGGCAATTGGAAGATTCCGCGTTGAAGAGAATTCGTGAACGCAAAGAATTACAGCACTTTAGAGATTTTATTGAGGATTAGGAGCGTAGCTGATCCTGTCGCCATTTGGATTTATGTTTTATCTTAAATATCCTAAAGTTAAAAGGAGTTTTATAGCTCCTTTTTTATTGCAAAATTAATGATTTTGCAAACTCTATTGATTGTTCGTTAATTTCTCCGCCCGCTAATTCTGCAAGAGCTTTAATTCTATTTTCTCCTGTCAAAACGTATACTTCAACTTTTGTTTCATCGCTTTGAGATTTTCTTACATAAAAATGTTTGTCGGCTCTTGATGCTATAATTGGCTGGTGTGTAATCAATATTATCTGGTGATATTTTGACAATTCGGCTATTTCGTCTGCTACACTTTGAGATGCTTTGCCTGAAATACCTGTATCAATTTCATCAAAAATTACGGTATTAATATCGTCACTTTGTGCAAAAATTGATTTGATAGCAAGCATTACACGAGAAATTTCGCCACCGGATGCGACTTTTGCAAGTGGTTTTAAGTCCTCTGATACGTTTGTTGAAATCAAAAATTCAACATTATCAATGCCGTCAGAATTTAGTTCTTTAGGTTCAACAGCAATTTTAAATCTTGCTTTTGGAAGTTCTAATTTCTCAAGTTTTTCTTCTATAAGTACAGATAATACTTGAGCATAATTTTTACGACTTTCGCTTATTTCTGATGCAGTTTTTTCAAGTTCTTTACGCAAAGAATTAATTTTGTTTTCGAGTTCTTCAATGTTTTGGGTTGAAAATTCTATTGCATTAAGGTCTTTTGATAATTTGTCAAAAGTCTCAAGTACGGATTCTAATGTACCGCCATATTTCCTTTTTAATTTATCAAGAAGGAATAATCTTTCTTGAATTTCATTAAGTCTTTCTGTATCATTATCTAAACTTTGGCTGTATTCTCTAAGGTTAGACCCTGCATCTTTAAGTCTTTCGATTGCATCTATTAAATTACTTTCGAGTTCTTCAAGATTCTTGTCCATAGATGCAGCTTTTGAAACATTTTGTTTGATTTTTCCCAATGCTTCGATAATTGAACCGTCGTCACCATTTATTGCCCAATAAGATGAACCTGTTAACTCTTTTAATTTCTCCGCATTTTCTAAAACTCCCAATTCATTTGTTAAATCTTCATCTTCTGTCGGGTTTTGAATATTTGCGCTTTCTATCTCATTTACTTGAAACTGCAAAAATTCAATTTGGCTTTCTGTCGCATTTGATGCTGTTTTTAAATTTTCCAGTTGTGATTGAAGATGTTGATATTCTTTATATTTTTCTCTGTATAAATTAAGTTTTTCGCCATATAAATCTTTTGCGTAGTTATCTAAAAGTGTAATATGGTACTTAGGCTGCATAAAAGCATAAGTTTGGTGTTGAGAGTGAATATCAAGAAAGTAATTTTTTAAATTTTTTATAAATTCTTGATTTACTAAAGTTCCATTGACTCGAGAACGAGCAGAATTTGGTGTAATTTCCTTTGTTAAGACTATTTCTTCTCCGTTATTGTCTACGCCATTTTCTTCAAACAATTTCGTCAAATCATGTTTTGTATTTTCTATGACAAGTTCTATAACAGCTTTTTCTTTTCCATGTTTTATAACTTCTTTAGAAACTCTTGGCGCAAAAGCTATATCAATTGCGTTGATAAGGATACTTTTACCTGCACCGGTTTCGCCTGTTATGACGTTTAGTCCTTTATCAAAATTTGCAATTAATTCATCTATAAGTATATAATCTTTTATTCTGAGCTGTTTTATCATATCTATAGCATAGAACAATATTAGATTTTGGGCAATAGTTTATTTATGCTCTTTTTAGTTCATAAACTCTAAATTCACTTGCTTCAAGTTTATCAAAATGTAGAGTTGAAGTTTGTGTATCAAATTTAGAGCTTCCAAATTCATCTCCGTCAATATAGTGTTCTTTTTGGATTGTAAAGTCTGAAGGAAGATTTATTGTTTTGTCAAAAACAGCATTTCCATGCATAACTTCTGAATAACTTTGATTATTTTCATCAAACATTGTTACAAGTTCTGTTGTGTATTTGTAATTTGATACAATTAAATATGCTGTTTTTAAAGGTGCTTTTGAAATAATCCATGCAGCAAATCCATCTTCATCCTGAAGAATAATTTGAGCTTCTCCTTCTGTGATAATAGGGTTATTTTTTACAAAAACATCTATTGCATTAAATTTATTGTAAAATTCGTAATTCTTTTCTCTAGGCATAGATGCTTCTTCCCCAATAGCGCCTTCTATCCCTCGTTTTGTAAAACTTTCATCCCCGTCAACGTAAAGCATTGGACGTTGCGCAAACTTTCCGCCCGGAAGAAATTTATATTTAAACCATTTGTATAAAGCTCCTGTATCGCTAAGTTGTCCAGGGTATTGATTTATACATCTAAATTCTCCGTCTTGGTTGTTATATGTTTTTAAAATTGAAAGTTTTTCACCTTTTTTAAAGTTAACATTATAATTTGCAAGATGTTGGTTGTCTTCTGTAATTTTTTCAGGAGTTTTTTCACTCTGAGATACAATATCATTTCCCCATAAAAGATCAAAACTCATATCCTTATGGTATTCTTTCAAATAGTCGTCCCAAAGCATGTATTCAGCTAGTGTCCCAAAATATGGAATTTTTGATTTCATTGTTTTATTAAGTTTTCCTAAAACGACTCTTGGAGCTCTATAACTTATAGGTTTTCCATTTCTCTCTGATACTTTATCTACAATATGATCAATGTGGTCAACTCTAAATCCGTCAAAATTATATTCATTTTGTAGGTTTAGCATATAGGTTACAAAGTAATCAATAACAGGTTTATTCAAACTTCCGTTTTCAAGAAAAGAGAAATAATATGGAGTTTGGCAATCCAAATTTGCAAAGCTTGTAACATCTTCTCCTTTGTAATCAAAATGCTTGAATGTCGGATATCCCCCGCATTCACTCATTTTGTCATACACCGGAGTTCCGGCAGAACACCAAGCTCCCCCGGGTGCAGGCCATAGACCTTCTTTTATTAACTCTTGAATTGCATCTATTTGTTTTGTAATGTCATCTTCTGTAAGCTTTTGATTATTTTTAAAGTTGTGTACTCTCGCAATAATTTCTCTTGCGCGTTTTTGAATATTTTCTTGAGAAGCTTTTTTCATCATGTTGTTAGACAAATTCTTTTTAGCTTCTGTCATTAGACTGTCAAATGTATCATATATATTTTTGTAATGAGATGTAAGGTCGCCGCAAGATCCGCTTTGAGAATCCTTATAGATATTTTTTACAAGTTCAACATCTTCATCATCAAAGGATTGAGGCATATTTTTTGCAATTCTATCAATATTTGCTTCCAGTTCTTTATTTAATGCGGTAATATCAAACCATCTTGCAATTTCTGGATTTGCAAGAACAGCTTTTGAAAACCTTCCGGTTTGCGGCAAGATATCATAAATTACAGGGTGTCCTGCAAGTTGAGATAGCATAATAAATGTTTTTACTTGCTCTTTGGCATTCAGCCCTGTTTCTTTTTCAAGTTCTTTGTCTGATATATTTTCACTGACTTCTGAACTTTTTGGAAGATATGCGCAACCAAATTCTCTTGGGTGAAATGGAATTAGATATATCGTAGTGTTAAATATGCCATTTTCTATATTCCCTGTAGGTAATATTAAAAGTTGTCTTAGCCAATCCATAAATTTGCCGGGTTCTTTTGTAATATTCCCATTACCAAGACCTGCCAGATTAATTAATTTTATGTCATGACCTTCTTTTTGAATCCAAGATGAATTCTTTATGTTATTTCTTGCAAGAACACTTACTTTGTTATCTGCAAATGAAAATTTGCCATTATTAAATATTCCGTTAGCTTCCCATTTTATTTTAAGCCCGAATAGGATTTCTTCATAGGAAAGTTCTTCCAATGCTTTGATATAAGGGTATGGAAGATAACCATATTTCTTTATAAGTTTTGAAAGATATTCTTTTCTCTCTTGAGAAATTTTGTCTGATGGATATTTATTTTTCAGGCATGTATAAAATTCATTTAATTTTTCTGATTTGTTAGTTGTTAAGTTATTCTTTTTCTTGAAAAGAAAGTCAAGCATATCCACACTCCCCATTATATAAAAATAATTCCGTATAGATATTATAGCATAATAAAAATAATTTATAGCATTAAAAAAATAATTGTATTTTTAACAATAAATTAGACAATCGGGTAATGGATTAATACATATAGATATTATTAAATAATTCGTAGTTAGTAGGTTAAATGCTTATGCATTTAGTGAAAGTGGGGTTATATATGGCACAAAAGACAGAAGAAACAAAAACAAAAACGATTAGTGTGATTATTGTTGAAGATTTTAAACTTACTCGTGTGGGTTTGAGATGCGCATTGAATGCAAATGAAGATATTAATGTTGTTGCAGAAGCAGAAGATGCCGTAGAAGGTTTGAAACTTATTGAAAAACATAAACCAGATGTTATCTTAATGGATTTAGGTCTTCCAGGCATGAACGGTATTGAAGCTATGGTTAAATGTAAAGAAATGATGTGTGATTCAAAAATTATCGCTCTCACATCTCATGATAGATGTGAAGAAGTAATTGCAGCTTTAAGTTCAGGTGCCAGTGCTTATTGTTTAAAAGATATTGACCCACAAAAATTAGCCGATGTTGTCAGAGATGTATCAACAGGTGTTTGTTGGATTGATCCAATGGTGGCTCAGATGACATTGAATGCGTTACCTAAAATTGATAATATCGGATTTTTACCAAATAAGTCAAGTTCAGAAGGCAGAGTGCCTTTAACAGAAAGAGAATTTGAGGTCTTGAAGCATCTTGTGTCCGGCAAAAGTAATACTGAAATTGCCAAAGAACTTATTGTCAGCGTCCATACTGCAAAAGCTCATGTGTGCTCAATTTTACAAAAAATGTGCGTAAATGATAGAGTACAGGCAGCTGTTAAAGCAGTAAAAGAAGGAATGGTCTAATATATATACATAACTTCCATATATTTGCTGAAAAAAGAGGATTTGTTTTAATCCTCTTTTATTTTTTCTACTATTTTCATAACTTTTGATTTAAAAGTTTCATAGTCCGAATTGTTTTCAATTATGTAATCCCAGTCTTTGATATTATCAAGTCCTGTTTCTGTTATGTCATTTTCTCCGACAAGTTCGCCTCTTGAAGCTCTTGTTTCCCTTGTTGCTTCAACTCGGATTGTTATTGCTCCCGCGTTTTTGAATACATCATATTCATGTGGAACTCTTACATCTGTTACGATGATATTGCCATCTTGTTCAATTATCTTTTTTAACCAATAATCAGGATCTTGTGCTCTTCCCCAATTCCCTAAGTTGATTAAATCTTGGCGGTAAAGGGGTTTATTTTTTTCTATTTCGTCATAAGTCAGACCTTTTTCTTTTCCGTAAGTTAACTTAATTATATCTCCCATTGCGCAACGTCTATATTCTGGCATTGCTTGCAACATAATTTTTCCTGCAGTGTCTTTGCCGGAATATTGTTTCCCTGAAAAAATAATTATTTTATTTGCCATTTTATTTATACCTCTCTTTTAATTATTAAAACATATCAAATATTTTTATATATATTTTTATTCATGCTCTTAATATTTTTAAACATAAAATTTGCAATTTTGCTATGTTGGTCGTAGTATTAACAAAGCACGTGTTAGCCGAGATTGCTTTTTCGTGCAAAAAGAGTGTAAATAGTACAATATATTGGGAAATTGGTATGGCTTTAAACTTTCAGGAATTGGCTTTTAATTTACAAAAATTTTGGTCTGATTATGGGTGTATAATTCAACAACCTTATGATATTGAAAAGGGTGCATCAACCATGAACCCTGCTACATTTTTGCGTGCGTTAGGGCCTGAGCCTTGGAATACTGCAATGATAGAACCTTGTAGACGCCCGACTGATGCAAGATATGGCGAAAACCCAAATCGTCTTGGACATTATTTTCAGTTTCAAGTTATTTTGAAACCTTCCCCTGATAATGCACAAGAACTTTATTTGAAAAGTTTGGAAGCTATGGGGATTGATTTAAAAGAACATGATGTTCGCTTTGTAGAAGACAATTGGGAATCACCAACTTTAGGAGCTGCCGGTGTAGGCTGGGAAGTTTGGCTTGATGGTATGGAAATTACTCAATTTACATATTTTCAGCAAGTAGGTGGTGTAGAGGTTAAACCTGTTGCTCTTGAACTTACATACGGACTGGAAAGAATTGCAATGTATCTTCAAAACAAAGAATCAGTATATGATATTATGTGGAATGATACTTTGAAATACGGAGATATATATCTTCAAAATGAAATAGAACAATCAAAATATAATTTTGAAGTTAGTGATGCGAAAGCATTATTTACTATGTTTGATTTATATCAAAAAGAAGTTGATAATTGTGTTAATGCAAAACTTGTTTTGCCTGCTTATGATTACGTTTTGAAATGTTCTCATACATTTAACCTTTTGGATGCAAGAGGCGTAATTAGTAAAGATGAAAGAATTAATTTTATAAACAGAGTCAGAACAATGGCATCTGCTGTTGCTAGATTGTATGTAGCGCAAAGAGAAGAAATGGGATTTCCTCTTTGCAAAAAGTAATAAGGAAAATAGATGGCAGAAAAATTTCACCGCGCGACATTTACTCGCAATTTTTTGAAGACTATTACAAGGATTAAAAATCCTGATGAAATGCTTGCAGAAGCAAAGGCTGAAGGTTTGGAAAAAACGCTTGGAGTATGGGATTTAATCATACTTGGTGTAGGGGCAATTATTGGTTCAGGTATTTTTGCGGTTGTTGGTATTGCAGCTGCAGGAAGTGCTGATGGGTCAATAATCGGAGCTGGACCAGGGTTGATTGTTTCTATGATTATAGCAGCTATTGCTTGTGTATTTTCAGCGCTTTGTTATTCTGAGTTTGCAACAATGATTCCGGTTGCAGGTGGTGCGTATACGTATACTTTTGCAACATTGGGTGAATTTGCGGCTTGGATGGTTGGCTGGGTTTTAATGCTTGAATATGCAATCGGTTTTATTGCTGTAGCTTGTGCTTGGTCAAATCATTTTGTTCAATTTATGAGCGGTTTTTCAAAAGTTTTGCCTGCGTGGATTGCTAATCCTCCGGTTTGGCTTGTGAATGATGTATTTTCAGCAACTAAGTTGGCTGCTGATAATCCTGATATTCATCTGCCTATGTTATTTGGAATGCCAATTAGTATTAATTTACCTGCAATTGTTATAGTTCTTTTGATGACTATGATACTTGTAAGAGGTACAAAAGATTCTACCAAAATGGCTGGCTTAATGGTATTTATAAAGCTTGCGGTAATTGCGTTATTTGTATTTGCAGGAATTTTCTTTGTAAAACCTGATAATTGGACACCTTTTGCGCCAAATGGTGCTGCAGGTATTTTTGCCGGCGCATTTTTGATATTCTTTGCATATATTGGGTTTGATGCTTTGGCAACTGCTGCAGAAGAATGTAAAAATCCTCAAAAAGATTTGCCAGTAGGTATTATTGGATCTTTGATAATTACAACTATTGTTTATGTTTCTGTAGCTCTTGTTTTAACAGGGTTACAAGATACAAGTTCTGCAGTGCCTTTAGCATTTTTAAAAGCTCCTATGGCATATTGTATGTCTATGTTAAAAATGAATTGGGCTGCAGGATTAATCTCAATAGGTTCTTTAGCAGGTTTGACATCTGTTTTATTGGTTTTGGAAATGGCTGCTACAAGAATTTTGTATGCTATGAGCAGAGATCATTTTATTTCTCAAAGATTTCAAAAATTACATCCAAAATTTAAAACTCCGGCTTTGTTAACTTGGACTGTTGGTATAATGGCAGTTGTTGGAATTTTAACTTTGAATTTGGATGTTGCTGCTGAACTTTGTAATTATGGTACATTTACATCTTTCATAATAGTTTGCGTTGCTGTTTTGATATTGCGTAAAACAGATCCTGACAGACCAAGACCTTTTAAGGTTCCGTTTTCTCCTGTAACACCTTCTTTAGGTATTATAATTTGCGGAGGTTTGATGGTTTACAAATCAATGCAGCCTTCAGGGTCAGCTTTGTTATTCCCTGTATGGTTAGGTGTAGGTGCTATAATATATTTATTATACGGTTTTGTTAGAAACAGACAAAATGAAAATAAAATTCATAATGAAAAGGTAGAACTTAAAAAACAAGAAATGATGAAGTAATGGAATTAAAATCAATAATTTGTAATGCATTAAAGAAAAAAAGCCCCGATGAATTAATAGCTGTTAGTAAAAAGTCTGAATTGAAAAAGACATTAAATGTTTTTGACTTAATTGTGCTAGGTATTGGTGCAGTTGTTGGAACAGGAATATTTACAATAATTGGTACGGCTATACAAGGTGGCCCTGAAAGCGTTGGAGCCGGCCCTGCTATTATAATTTCAATGGTAATGGCTGCTGTAGCTTGTGTATTTTCAGCTCTTTGTTATTCGGAAATTGCTGCAATGATCCCTGTTGCTGGTAGCGCTTATACTTATACTTATGCTACGATGGGCGAATTTATGGCTTGGATGGTGGGTTGGATTTTAATGCTTGAGTATGCAATTGGTAATATTACTGTTGCTTGCGCTTGGACAGGGTATTTTGTTCAATTTTTAAAAGGTTTTAAACATATATTGCCTGATTTTGTTGTTAATTTCCCTTTATGGCTAAGAACGGATTATCGTTATATGTTTTCATACTGTGATAAATATGGATTGGATCCTCATTCACAGATGCCATTTTTATTTGACAAAATTCCTGTTGCAATAAATATTCCGGCTATGGTAATTGTGCTTTTGCTAACTATTCTTTTAATCAAAGGTGTTAAAGAATCTACAAGATTTGCAAGTATAATGGTTGGCGTAAATATGTTTATGATTTTGTCATTTATTGTCGTCGGCGCATTTTACGTAAAACCTGAAAATTGGGTTCCGTTTGCTCCAAACGGGTTTGAAGGCGTTTTTATGGGAGCATTTTTAATATTTTTTGCATATATTGGGTTTGACGCAATATCTACTACTGCTGAAGAAACAGAAAATCCTCAAAGAGATTTGCCTATCGCAATTCTCGGCACACTTATTATTTGTACAATATTGTATGTCTGTGTAGCATTAGTTTTAACAGGAAATGTCCCTTTGGGGCAAATTGATATTCAGGCTCCTATTGCTCATGCAATGCGTGCAATTGGAAAAGATTGGTTTGCAGGGCTTATTTCTATTGGTGCATTGTGTGCTTTAACTTCTGTACTTTTGATTTACCAGTTAGGAACTACAAGAATTTTGTATGCAATGAGCAGAGATAGATTTTTGCCTAAGTCATTGAGATTAATTCATAAAAAATATAGGACTCCACATGTTCTTACTTGGATATCCGGAATTGTTGTAATAATTTGTGCTCTGTTTATGGATTTGAATATATCTGCTGAATTATGTAATTTCGGGACATTTACTTCATTTATTATAATTTGTATAGCAGTTTTGATTTTGAGAAAGACTGATCCGGACAGACCAAGACCTTTTAAAGTCCCATTTTCTCCTTTGTTACCGATATTAGGGATTATAACTTGCGGGGGATTGATGATTTACTCAATGAAATTTTTAACAACTTCTTCTTTATATTTTCCATTGTGGTTATTAATTGGACTTTTTATTTATGCTACTTATGGTTATAATCAAAAAAGGCTTGAAGAAAAACAAAGAAATCAAAGACGTGTAAAATCAAAAGTTGAATCTCAAGTTGAATTATAGATATAAATAAAAAAATAAAAACCGTCGTTTAAATACGGCGGTTTTTAAAACTTTTTATTTTAAATAAACACAAAAAATATACCTTCTTTAGTCAACGTAAGCTGATAAAACTTCTTGACCTAACACGGAGAATCTCATTTTTTTCAAAGCTCTCAATTCAGTTTGTCGGATGCATTCTTTTGTTACTCCATATATGTTCCCGATTTCTTCAAGGGTTTTTCTTGCTGTGTCATCTAGTCCGTAACGCATTTTGACAACTTCTTGCTCTCTTTCTTTAAGTGTTGAAATGACATTTAGGATGTCTGATTTTAGATCTTCATATTCAACTTTTTCTGTTGCTGAGGCTTTTTCATCTTGAAGAATATCTGCTATATTCATTTCTTTACCGTCATTATTTTCTAAGCCGCTTTCTATTGAGATTGTTTTTGAATATGCTGATAAGAATGTTTCGATTTTGTCAGATTCAATATTCATTTTTTTTGCGACTTCTTCGGTTTTAACTTGGCAGTTATTTTCTTGCTCCATCTCTCTTTTGATTTTTGAAAATCTTGATAATGTTTCTTGGATATAAACAGGAATTTTCATACAATGTGATTGCTCAGAGATGGCTTTAAACATTGATTGTTTAATCCACCAGCTTGCATAAGTCGCAAATTTGTAACCGAGTTTGTAATTAAATTTTTCTGCTGCGACCATAAGTCCTAAATTCCCTTCCTGGATAAGATCAATCATAGGAAGATTTGACATGTGAATTGCTTTTTTCGCAATTGTTACTACTAATTTCAAATTAGCTTTGATAAGTTTTTGTTTTGCTTCGGCATCTCCTTCTTTAGCTTTTTGCGCTATTTCTTTTTCTTCGGCTGGGGTGAGAGATTTGTAATCAGATATTTCTCTAATGTATCCTGATAAGATACTGTCACCTTCTAAGATTTCATTTTTTGCCGGATTTGAAAGTTGAGATGTCTGTTTCATTTTTACTGGCAAATTGTTTTTCATACCTCATTAAACTCCTTCTAATTTTTACACAAGGTGAACGAGAATAAACTTCACTTAGTATATACTTAGTATATACTATGGTATATAAAATTTCAAGTCTTTTATTAAGAATTATTAAAACATTAAACTTGTCGGAATATGTTTTTATATTATAATTAAAGTATTGGAGGGTATTATGAAAAAGAAAATATTTATAACATTGGGTGTAGTTTTAGTATTGTTGGTAACATCAGCAGTTGCATTTGCTGTTTCTATGATAAATGCGCCGAAACATCCGTCAGATTATCATATTGGGATGACTTATCAAGAGGCAGTCGCTGCGCAAGAAAAACCAATGCTTGCACTTTTTTATGTTGATTGGTGCGGCTATTGTATGAAATTTATGCCAAAGTATAAAATTTTGAGTGCTTTATATAAAAATAAATATAATTTTGTAATGGTAAATGTTGAAGATAAAGATAATGAAAAATTAGTTAATGATGTAGGGATAAGCGGGTTTCCAACAGTTTATGTTTTGGATCCAAAATATGATAACAGAGTTTTGATGCCAAATAATATTTATCAAGATCTTGGCAAATTCAGAGTTGAATTAGACAGATACTTAAGAATTAGAGGTCTTTTAGACAAAGCTTCTGAAAAATAGGCAAAAAAAAGACCTTGATATTCAAGGCCTATCCGTTTAAATAAGAAGAGAGAGCTTTATATTTATATAAAGTATAGAAGTGTAAAAAAGTTGCTATTTTGGCATTAAATATTAAGAAATATTAAAATGAAAGATGTACAAAATTTAAAAGATAACAGAAATGTTGATATTCAAAAGGTTGGGATAAAGAACCTTGAATTACCATTGATTATTCAAAGAAAAAATAATTCCAATCAGGTTGTTTGCGCAAAAGCAAGAGTCAATGTATCTTTGCCAAAGGATTACAAAGGGACTCACATGTCAAGATTTGTGGAAGTTCTTGCTGAATGGAAAAATAAAAATCTTCTTGGGGTAGATATAAAAGGATGTCTTGAAAAAATTATAAAAAATCTTGATGCCCAAAGTGGAGAATTAGAATTTGATTTCACATATTTTATTGATAAGTCTTCTCCGGTAACGGGGATGTCTGCTCCTATGAGTTATGATTGTTCTTTTGAGGGAAGAATAGAAAATGACAATTATAAATTTATTTTAGGTGTAGTGGTTCCTGTTACGACGCTTTGTCCTTGTTCAAAAGAGATTTCTGAAAACGGGGCGCATAATCAAAGAGCTTTTATAAAGGTGAGAGTTTCTTATGATGAGAGTGAACAGGTTTGGTTGGAAGATTTAATAGATTTGATAGAAGGTTGTTCATCTTGTCCTGTATATCCGTTATTAAAAAGAGAAGATGAAAAATTTGTTACAGAGAAGGCGTGGGAAAATCCGAAGTTTGTGGAAGATGTGTTGCGTGATGCTGTTGTAAGATTAAGAAATCATCCTGTGATAAAAGAATTTGAAGTTGAATGCGAAGCTTTTGAAAGTATTCATAACCATTCAGCTTGGGCTTTTCAGCATGAAATAAAATTTTGATACATCATTTAAGCGTTTGAATAGCAAGCCGGTAAATAATTATTAAAAAAATCTTAATCCCCTTGTTAAAATTCCTTTAGTACGTATAATAAGTTTGTTAAGTGTACTTATTTAATTAGGTTATTTTGAGAAGGAGTACAGATGATATCTTTAGACTACCGAAATATAGATCAAAGTGTTATTGGGTGTGAGAACGGGTTAAATATTAAAGAAGAATTTTTAAATTACAAGGATAGGATTACCTCAATAATTGCAAATTTAAACAAACGAAAAGACAAACCAGGACAGTGGCTTCAATGGTTAAATTTAGGCTATAGTGAAGAAACTCTGTGGTATGTAAAAGAATACGCATCAATGGTTCAAGGTAGGTTTGATAATATTTTAGTATTAGGTATAGGGGGGTCTGCTCTTGGTGGGTTGGCTGTTACTGAAGCCCTTTTAAAACCTTATTGGAATTTGCTGTCGCCTGAACAAAGAAACGGATTACCAAGAATTTTCTTCCTTGATAATATTGATCCGGATACTATGACAGGTTTGCTTGATATACTTGATTTATCAAAAACTCTTGTTAATGTGATAACTAAATCAGGTTCTACTGCCGAAACTATGTCCCAGTTTATGATTGTGAAAGATCGTCTGGAAAAAGAATTGGGGGATAATTATCGTTATAATGTTGTTGCTACAACTGATAAAAAAACAGGTATTTTAAGACAAATTGCAGAACAGGAAGGGTATAAAACTTTTGTAGTTCCCGATGATGTTGGTGGTAGATTTTCCGTATTTTCTTCTGTTGGGCTTTTACCTTTTGCTTTGGTCGGTATTGATATTGATGAAATAACCAATGGTATCAAAGATATGGATTTGGCTTTGAAAAATACTGACATAAATGAAAATATTGCAGCTCAAAATGCTCTTATTCATTATCTTATGGATACACAAAAAGGTAAAAATATGTCAGTTATGATGCCTTATTCTAGCAGACTTAAATATGTTTCAGATTGGTTCGCTCAATTATGGGCTGAGTCTCTTGGAAAAAATAAAGATAAGGAAGGGAATGATGTTTGTGTCGGCCCTACTCCTATAAAAGCTCTTGGCGCAACAGATCAGCACTCTCAAATTCAGTTATATAATGAAGGACCAAATAACAAGGTTATTAATTTTATTAGAGTAAAAGAATTTGATAATAACCTTGAAATTCCACCAATTTTTGAATATACAGGAATTGGATATCTGGGCGGAAAAACAATTAATCAATTGTTAAACGCAGAAGCTGATTCGACAAAAGTTGTTTTATCAGATTTTCAAAGACCAAATGTTACAATCACACTTGAAAAAGTTGATGGTTATAATGTTGCCCAACTTCTTTATATGTTAGAAGTTCAAACAGCAATTGCAGGGGAACTTTATAATATTGATGCGTTTAATCAACCGGGTGTTGAACAGGCAAAAAATTATACTTATGCTTTAATGGGACGTGCAGGTTATGAAGAGTCTGCGCAGACTATTAAAGAAAAAATGGCTTTAACTCAGGGTTAATATGAAGTTTTTAAAGAGTTTAATTGTAATATTTTTCTTGTTTATTGGTTCTTGTGTAGTTGCAACAACGATAAAAGGCGGGGTCAGTAAAATTGATCAAATCCCTAATACGTTTTATGGAACTTGGAGAGTCGTTGCTAAAATTGATAAGCAGACGGGGAAAAATGATAATTTTAAACCAAATAATGTCGATATATGGAACTTATCAAGACAGGGTGACGTCATAAATTTAAGCAA
>CALVGY010000030.1 GCA_944327215.1 Candidatus Gastranaerophilales bacterium
AGTATTGTTAAAATCTTTCAAAATCTGAGCAATATTAATTACTGAACTGCGGTTTTGAAGTGTATTTTGATTGACTGCAGGAGTTTGTTGAACAGATTGCGGAGTATTTCTTTGTTTCACTTGGCTTTGAATTTGCGAACGCATTTGACGCCAATCAACTTGTTCTCCGCTATTTTGTTGATAGGCCGCGGTATAAGAAGGTTTTTTATGTTCTACATATTGAAGACCTTTGCTTTTGGAATTTTGATTTGCCTGTTCTTCGCGTTGAATGGCAGAAGAGGACGCATTTTTTTCTTCATCTTGTTTTTTCTTAACAAGACTGCGTCCATCTTTATTCAAATAAGGTCGTTGAAATATACCGTTTAACACAAATCTACCCTCTGGTAATCTAACTATATACTAAAACCTACTATCTGACGTCATACTTTCGTATGATATCTGTACTTTTTATTTAAGGTTTTTTGTAGATAAGTCAAAACATGGTATGATATATGTATGGAAAAGATTTTTTTAAAGACATCAGACGGAATTAAACTTGCACTTAATCATTACAAAACAAATCATAATGAAGTTGTAATTGTTGTACACGGATGGTTTATGACAAAAGACAGCAAAGCTTTTTTAAGTATCGCAGAAGATTTGTCAAAATATTATGACGTAATAACATTTGATTGCAGAGGACACGGAAGGAGTTCAGGCTTATACACATTCACAAAAAAAGAAACTCTTGATTTAAAAGCCGTCGTAAATTATGCAAAAAAGAGATATGAAAAAATTAATCTTATAGGATTTTCTCTCGGAGGGGCTATAGTCTTAATACATAGCGCTCTTTATAATGAAGCAAATAAAATTATTGCGGTTTCTGCGCCATCAGATTTTAACAAAATTGAAAATCAAATGTGGAAAAAAGAAGCTTGGCTTCCAACATTAAAAAAATTCGAACCAAAACGCTGGTGTACTATAAGACCATCATTTGTTTATTTAATGATGCAGCCAAAAGTTAAGCCAATAGATATCATAAAATATGTAAAAGCACCCACACTTTTTGTCGCAGGGAAAAAAGATCCGACAGTTCACCCTTGGCATACAAAAAAGCTTTTTAAAGAAGCTCGTTGCGAAAAGCAATTTGAACTGATAGACGGAATCCATGCAGAAGATTTGTATTTACAAGACCCTGAAAAGTTTATTGCTATGTGCGTTAACTGGCTAAAACAACCATCTCACAATTCTTGCAATCAAACATCAGAGGATACTTCTTCCCTTTCTCATCAATAAGAAAAAGTTTTTTAGGTGATTTGCACATATCAAACGCAAATTTTAAACAATGCTTTGTTCTCATCAATTCTTTTGGGAAAGCTCCGCTTTCTGCTGACATTTCACACACCTCACAACCGCATTTTTCATAAAACTCTTTTGCACATTGATTGTGAATATTTGCTCTGTAATCAAGATTTTCTTTCGGGAATTTAACGTATTTTAAAGGTTTTTGAAATTCTCTTTTATAATTTTTTAAACGTTCTTTCATTAATTCATCAAAAATATTACGACGAATTTCATTTATTTTAGAAATTGGCATAAACGGAACTTCTCCTAAAATCTTTATATCTTGAACATAAAAATCACTATCGCCTGTTTTTTTAAGCTGAGAAATAAAATTTTCTTTCATTTTTTCAGGATTTTTTGCTTTTTCACAATCAGTCAAAGTCAAATTAACTGAATTGTTATCTTCATCCGTCACTGTCAAAATCCCATTTTCAAAAGAAAATTCTACTCCAATTTGTCTTTTGATTTTTGAATTTTCAAGTTGCTTTTCAAACTTGCTGTCAAAGTTTCGATAAACTTCAAGCCCAACAACAATTCCATCCATTTTGTTAGGATAAATTTTCTTACCCTCAACCCTATTTACAAGACAACCATTACCGTTAAAATATAAACCGTCTTGAGAATTTATTTTGATACCAACTTGACCTCCTGCAATCTTAACTTCCATGCAGCCAATCTCAAAATAATCTTTTCCGACTTTTGTTATTTTTCCTAATTTTTCACCCAAAGATTTAGGGCTCTCAAAATTAAAACATCTTTTACGCCCGTCTAAAAAGTAATCCGTAAACCCTCGATTAAAACTTTTTTTGACATCAGGTTCAAAATCCAAAAATACTTTACCTGATGATGTTTTGGATGCGAGTTTGTCGATTTCTTGCCTATAATAGGCAACAACGTTTTTTACATAGTTTTCATCCTTCAAACGTCCCTCTACCTTAAACGATTTTACACCTGCATCAATTAAGGATTTTAAATGACGGGAAGCGTTAAAATCTTTCATACTCAAAAGGTATTTGTCCTTAGCGATTATGTTTACGTTTTCATCTGCAAGAGAATATTTTTTACGGCAAACTTGAGCACACTCACCACGATTGGCAGATCTTCCGCCAATATAATGGCTGAAATAACACTGTCCGCTATAAGATACACACAAAGCCCCATGGATAAAAGTTTCAATTTCAGCATTTGTATTTGCACAAATTTCTTTAATCTTTTCTAACGATAATTCTCTAGCTAAAATTACACGAGAAACTCCCATGTCATCAAAAAATTTAACTTTTTCTAAATCCCTGTTATCACACTGCGTACTTGCATGGAGAGCAATTGAAGGCAATTCATTATCTTTTGCAAGTTTAAAAATTCCCATATCTTGCACGATAATTGCATCAACACCAATATCATATAATTTTTGGATTAATTTTTGAGCCTCAGCAAGCTCTTCATCTGTCAAAATAGTATTAACCGTAACATGAACTTTTACATAGAATTTATGGGCATAATCTATAATTTCTTTTATATCATCTAATGAATTTGGGACTCTTTTACGCGCGCCAAAATTTTGTGCACCGATATAAATTGCGTCACACCCTGAATTTATTGCAGTTATTGCTGTCTTTTTATCCTTTGCAGGAGCTAAGAGCTCTACTTTTTTCATATTGTTAATTATAATACAAAAAAAGGAACACCTTTCAGCATCCCTTTTCCTTTTAGATTTTTATATAAATCTATAACGGTTTTACAGAATTTTTATAAATTTCTCTAACAACATCTCTGCCATTACCAGAAGGGGCAATATCAATCAAACCGCCAAGTGAAGGAGTTGTATATACAAGATCTGTAAGTCTTTCAACATCAGCATCAGTAAATCCTTCATCAGTTAATTTTTCTTTTACATCAACAGAGAATAACCAATCTTGAACAAGTTTAGCAGCCTTGTCAGCTTCACTAGGTTCACCTGCTAAGCCAGGTGCAATTGGAGCCAAGATTTCAGCCAAAACATGCGGTCTGTCTTTATAAATTGTTTTTACAACCGCAGGTAAAAGAATTGCTAAGCCTAAACCATGAGCCAATTCAGGTTTTACAGCACTCAATGGGTGTTCAAGAGCATGTGTATAGTGTAACAAACCGTTATCAAAGCTTACACCACCCATCATTGCAGCATATGCCAAATAATAACGAGCTTCTAAATCATCAGGATTTGCAATAGCTTTTGGTAAGTATTTTGCAACCAATTCAATTACCTGTTTTGCTAATGAAATTGAATAAGGAGAAGCAACAGCTGATGTTGCAGCTTCTACAACATGGTTTACTGCATCAATTGATACATATCTTGTCTGTTTTGGTGACAATTTTGTCATCAATTGAGGATCATCAATTGCAAACATAGGATAGATACAATCATATGCAATTGCAGGTTTGAAATTCTTTTCTAAATTAGTTACAACTGCAAATCTGTTAGTTTCAGTTCCGGTACCATGTGTCAAATTAATTGATACAATAGGTGCAGCCTTTTCAGGTGAGAATGTGAAATCATAAATATCTTCAGCAGTTTTTTCAGGATATTCAAGCAAGATAGCAACAGATTTACCTGCATCTGTAGGTGATCCGCCACCAATTGCTATAACTGCTTTAGCTCCAAAGTCTTTTGCAAGTTTTGCTGCATCATTTACATGGTGAGTGTTTGGATTTGGAGTAACTTCTGCATAATTTACATATCCGATTCCGTTATCTTTTAATGCTTTTTCTACATAATCCCAAGCACCTGTAGCTTTATAAGCATTTCTGCCTGACATTACGATTACTTTATCAATACCTTTATCTTTTAAAACTTTAGCGATATCGTCAATTTTTTTGATAGCACCAACACCAAAATAAACCGTTGTTCTTGTGCGAATTTCTTTAACTTCGTTAATGTTAATATCCTTTTCCCACATGATATAACTCTCCTTTCTTAACTCAATGACATTATAGAGTATGAAAAGAGCAATTGCAAGAACTATTTTACCTTTTTAAATTCAATTTCATAGCCTAAAACCCCAGCGAGAAATTGAACCTCATCATATTTCATAGAATTTCTATTTAATTTTTGAGAAATACTATATTGAGTAATTTTTGTACCAGAAGCATCACTTGCCATATCTGCAAGTTGTTTTATTGTTTTGTTTTCTTCTAATAATAATTTTCTTAAATCTTTATTTGCACCCATAATAAAATTATATAATTTTTTAATTATTATTGACAAATTAAAATTATTTTAATATTATTTAAATTGTTTTTAATTTATTTAAATTATTAATAATTTAAAAACAGTTAAGAAAGGTAAACAACATGCTTACAGCAAAAGAAAAACTAAAAATAGTTGAGGAACAAACTCTATATATCGAAGCAATAAACAAAGTGCTATATGATGCGATTACACATACAGAAATTAGCACATACGGCGATTATCTTTCTTTATTGGAATTGCAAAACAAAAGTTTGAATAAAATTATAGAACTGTTTTGAAATATTCAATCGTTTTCATCAAACCTTCACGGACATGAACAGTCGGTTCATAACCTAATTTTTCTTTTGCTAAAGTAAGGTCTGGACGACGCTTTACAGGATCATCAGATGGCAGAGGCTTATAAATTATTTTTGATTTTGAACCGGTTAATTCTATAATCATCTCTGCCAAATCCTTTATTGTATATTCTCCGTCATTTCCAACGTTTACAGGCCCCATAAAATTTTCTTTATTCATCAAAGAAATCATTCCGCGAACCAAATCATCAATATAGCAAAAAGATCTCGTCTGAGAACCATCTCCATTGATTGTTATATCTTCATTTTTTAATGCTTGCAAAATAAAGTTTGAAACAACACGCCCATCATTTTTGGCCATTCTCGGACCATAGGTATTAAATATTCTGATAATTCTTATATCTACTTTATGCTGCCTGTAATAATCCATCATTAGGGCTTCTGCAACACGTTTACCCTCATCATAGCAGCTTCTTAAACCAATCGGATTGACATTACCCCAATAAGTTTCTTTTTGCGGATGCACAGTCGGGTCACCATAGACTTCACTTGTAGAAGCCTGCAAAATTCTTGCATGAGTTTCATCTGCCAAGTCCAACATATTGGTAACACCAAGGACATTTGTTTTAATCGTTTTTATAGCATTGTATTGATAATGAATAGGACTTGCAGGACAAGCTAGGTTATAAATCTGATCAACTTCTAGAATAATAGGTTCAATAATATCATGTCTTATCAATTCAAACTCTTTATTATCCATTAAGTGTTCAACATTTTTTCTTGAACCTGTAAAAAAGTTATCAAGACAAATTATGTGATTTCCTTGTTCCAAAAGTTTTTCACATAAATGTGAACCGATAAAGCCTGCTCCGCCTGTGATTAAAATATTTTTCATAATGTCCTCTTGTTTTTATGTACTTTATTTTAACACAAAAAAAGCTCCCTGTACAAACAGAGAGCTTTTTATATGTTTTTTGTGCTTATTTTTCATCTAGTGCTACAACACCAGGTAATACTTTTCCTTCGATAAATTCTAGAGAAGCACCACCGCCTGTTGATACGTGAGTGAAATCTTCTGCTTTGAAGTATTTTTTAGCAGCAGAAACTGAATCACCACCACCGATTACAGATACAGCACCATTTTTAGTTGCATCTACAATTGCTTGCAATACTGCTTTTGTACCTTCTGCAAATTTAGGATTTTCGAAAGCACCTACAGGACCGTTCATCAAAATAGTTTTTGAATTTTTGATTACTTCTGCAAAAGCTTTTTGGCTTTCTGGGCCAGCGTCAACACCTTCAAATCCATCTGGAATTTCGTTGATTGGAACAACTTTGTTTGTACCGTTGCCAGAGAAATCATCTGCAGCTAATACATCAGTTGCCATAACGATTTTTACACCTTTATCAGCAGCTTTCTTTTCAATAGCTTTAGCAACTTCAATTTGATCATCTTCGCAAATAGAATTACCAATTTTACCACCGTTAGCTTTCACGAATGTATAAGCCATACCACCGCCGATAATTAAGTTATCAACTTTATCAATTAAGTTTTCTAAAACACCGATTTTAGAAGAAACTTTAGCACCGCCAACTACTGCTGTGAATGGTCTTGTAGGATTATCCAATGCTTGTGACAAGCATCTGATTTCTTTTTCCATCAAAAGACCTGCAACTGCCGGTTTCAAGATATGAGCAACTTTTGCAGTTGATGTGTGTTTTCTGTGAGCTGCACCAAATGCATCGTTTACATAGAAATCACCTAATTTTGCAAGTTCTTCAGCAAAAGTCATATCGTCATCTTTTGCTTCTTCAGCTTTGTAGTAACGAATGTTTTCCAACAATGCTACTTGCCCATCTTTTAAGTTTGCTAATTCTTTATCAGCACCTTCGCCTACAGGTGATTTTACGAATAATACATCTTCACCCAAAACTTTTGACATATATTTTGCAACAGGTTCTAATGAGAATTCAGGTTTCCATTCTCCTTTTGGTCTGCCTAAGTGAGCCATTAAAATAATTTTAGCTCCTTTTTCTTGCAATGCTCTGATTGTGGGAACAATTGCCTGAATTCTTGTGTCATCTGTTACATTGTGGTTTTCGTCTAAAGGTACGTTTACGTCAACTCTTACAAGAGCGCGTTTTCCTTTTACGTCGCCTAAATCTTTAATTGATTTTTTCATTTTTCTCTCCTTTTCGGCTTATATATACGGCGTCTACCGTAAATACCCGAGTTTACATGTACTCGCAAACTTATAATACAAAAAACATGAAATTAATCCAAGTAACCAATTAAATTTTTTATAATTTCAATTATTTTTAATATACAAACGAAAGGATTTATATTATGAAGAAAAAAATAATTGCAACTATATTGATAATCGGGGCATTTGCAGCAGGGTATTCAATCAACAATATTGCAATCTCACACACAAACCCAAATTACAGAGTTGCAATTGTTGACATTCAAAAAGTAGTTGCAAATTCAAATGAGATTAAAACTTTAAAAACTGAGCAAGAAAAACAAATTCAAAATATGCAAGCAACAATAAACAAAGCAAGAGAAGAAATTTCTAAAGAAAAAGATCCTCAAAAAATTGCACAATTAGAAGAAAAATACAGAAATCAAATAAACAACCAAAAACTTGCTCTGGATGAATCATACAACAAAAAGCTAAAAGCAATTGACAGCAAAATTAAAACTGCCGTTGTAGAAAAAGCACGTTCAATGAACTATAATATTGTTCTCCCGAAAAATACAGTACTTTTCGGCGGAGATGATATCACAGAACAAGTCGCAGCAATTATTAATTAATCATTTCTTAAATTCAAATAATCCTTTAATGCAGCCTGCCAATTTCTGCAAATCCCTTTATTATCCATAACACTGTATGAAGGGCGTTTAGCAGGACGAGGAAATGCTGCAGTCGTACAAGGCTGTAAATTTACGTCCAAATTAGACTGAGTATATATTTCCTTTGCAAAACCATACCAACTTGTAGAACCTGAACCGCAAACATGGTATGTTCCATAAGGTTTGTCTAGCAATTTTACAATCCCGTTTGCTAATTCTACAGTCCAAGTAGGGCAGCCAACTTGATCATCAACTACTCTAACTTCATGATTATCAGCAAGTTTCAACATTGTTTCAACAAAATTTTTACCATGATGCCCATATAACCAAGAAGTTCTGGCTATATAATATTTTTCACAAAGACTTCTGACAGCTTCTTCCCCTTCGTATTTTGTAACCCCATAATTATTTATAGGATTTGGCATATCTTCAGGGGTATACGGAGAATTTTTTGTTCCGTCAAAAACATAATCAGTTGAAATGTATACAAGAGTAATCCCAAGCTTTCCACAAGTTTCTGCAACATTTTCAGTACCGGTAACATTTATCAACTCTGCTGTTTTTAAATCTTCTTCAGCTTTATCAACATTAGTATAAGCCGCACAATGAACTACAAAATCAGGTTTCTCATTATTTAAAACTGCTTTTACCTGCTCTAAGTTTGTAATATCAAGTGTATTAACATCTGTTTCTACAACTTCATATCCATTATCTTCCAATATAGGGCACAAATCCTGTCCTAACATTCCATTTGCGCCTGTTACCAATACTTTCATTATACCAATTCCTCTCTTTTTTAGATGCAAAGAAGCATAGATGCATAGTCATTATACATTATAGCTCCTATGAAGCAGACTTTGCCTCTTTACATCTTTGCATCTTAGCGTCAATGTTAGCCATCCAATCTTGATGGTTTAAATACCAATCAATTGTAATTTTAATACCTTCTTCAAAAGTTAATGAAGGTTTCCAACCAAGTTCTGATTGAATTTTATCATTACAAATTGCGTAACGTTTGTCATGGCCTAATCTGTCTTGAACATATTTTATAGAACTTTCATCTTTACCCATTGCATCCAAGATAAGATGAGTAATCTCCATGTTAGTTTTTTCATTGTGTCCGCCAATGTTATAAACTTCACCAACTCTGCCTTTATGCAAAACTGTATCAATTGCAGCACAATGATCATATACATATAACCAGTCACGAACATTCATGCCGTCACCATATACAGGAACTTTTTCACCTTTCAAAAGTTGAGAAATAAAGAAAGGAATAAGTTTTTCCGGATACTGATAAGGTCCGTAGTTATTTGAACATCTTGTTGTCAAAACAGGCATATTATATGTTTCATGGTAAGCTCTTACAAGCATATCAGCAGAAGCCTTTGAAGCTGAATAAGGGCTATTAGGAGCTAAAGGTGTAGTTTCTGTAAAATAACCTGTTTTACCTAAAGTACCATAAACTTCATCTGTAGAAACTTGTAAATATCTTTGAGTCTTGAATTGACGTGCAGCCTGCAATAAATTTAATGTACCTTTTACGTTAGTTTCAATAAAAATTTCAGGGCCTGTAATTGAGCGATCCACATGAGATTCTGCCGCAAAATTTACAACCGCATCAACTTGTTCAACTAATTCAGGAACTAATTTTTTATCACAAATGTTGCCGTGTACAAATGTGTAATTAGGATTATCTTTTACATCATCAAGATTTTCGATATTTCCTGCATAAGTTAAGGCATCAAGATTTATTATTTTATAATCAGGATGACTTTTTAACATATGTCTTACAAAACAACTTCCGATAAAACCGGCTCCGCCTGTTACTAGTATTTTTGACATTATTTTGATTTCTCCTTATATTGAGAAGAACAGAAGTCAAGAAGGCAAGAAGACAAGCTATTTACATAAAAATTACTCATCATTTTCCTCCGACAACTTTCTTCTTAACGCATTTATTCTTTTTGTTAATACCTTATTTTTTTCATGTATATCTGCTAAATTTTCCAAAAAGCTTAATTCTTCGCAAATTGTTAATACAACATCCACTTCATCCATAGATGTAGCAGCAATATTTAGAAAATGAGAAAAATCTTTTGATGAAGCACGACATTTCCCCTCTGCAATATTCAAAGGGACTGACACCATAGCGCGTTTGAGCTGACTTTTTAAGTTGTATTCTTCAGATTTTGGCAACTTATCAGCTAAAGCATACACATCTTTTAATAAATCAATACTCTCACGCCAGATTTCTAACTTTCTATACATTAAAGAGCTTGACCTCCTGACATCTTGACCTCTTCCAAACCGCCAAAAATCTCTTTTAGAGATTTTTGATTCTTGTCTTTTTCAGACAAAATAGGTTCAAAATCAATGCCCCAATCAATGTTTATATCTTTATCGCACCACAAAATACCTCTGTCAGCTTGAGGAGCATATTCACCGCTTGCTTTGTATAAAAGCTCTGCTTCATCAGATAACACAACAAAACCATGAGCAAATCCTTCAGGAATAAACAACATATGTTTGTTTTCTTCTGACAATTCAACTTTTACATATTGCCCAAAAGTTTCTGATTCAGGTCTGATATCTACTGCAACATCATAAATCCTACCGCGTCCGCATCTTACAAGTTTTGCCTGACCGTAAGGTTTTTCTTGATAATGAAGGCCTCTTAATACATGGGCTGTTGATTTAGAATGGTTATCCTGATTGAATTCTACCTCTATCCCATTTGCACAAAAATCAGATTTTTTATAACTTTCCATAAAAAATCCACGATTATCACCAAAAACTTTTGGCTTAACTAAAATTACATCTTTAATCTTTTGCGGTTCAAATTCAAAAGGCATAATCCCATCTCCTTATAAAATATATTATACAATAAACAACTCAATTAACAAAACGGGCAATAGATATTTACAAAAGTTAAATCAATAATTTTTGTGAGCAGTAAAAGAAAGAGGTTTTTATGAAAAAATTATTCAAAACATTTTTTATTTTAGGAAATATTTTAGCATTATGTCAATGTACAGCATTTGCACAAATTGATAAAATAAAATTTGACAAAGAAACCTATCACCTGTCAAACCCTGAAAGTGACACAAAAAATTATGACTATCTTTTAAAAGATGAAAATATCGGGGATTGGCACACAAAACTACAGCTTTCAAATTTTCCTGATTTAACAAACCCGACAGATGCTGCAGCTCAATATGCACATGAAATTCAAGAAAAAACAAAAGGCGCATCAGTTTTAGTATATCCCGACGCTTCAATTGTCGGATTTTTAACTTTTCCTGAAGATAAAGAATACTATGAATACAATACAGCAGTCTACCAAACATCAAAAGATAAAGGTCTCGACAGATTTTCTTATGCAAAACGATTTTACTCATCAGAACTTGGCGGTCAAGAAGAAGCCCGAAAAAAAGCCATAGATTTTGCAGAAAAGAATAACAAAAAATACATGGAAATGGTGAACAAAGAAGCTTCAAAATATAATGTTGACTAAGTTCATAATGTAATAAAATATTTACTCTATGTAAAGAATAATTTTAAATTCGCGCACAGATTATATTTGTGGTACAATATGACTATATATAAAATAGATTTGAGGGAGAAATAATGAGTAACCAACAAAATATGTTCGCGGATGGGAAAATTGTTCCTGTAAATATTAGAGAAGAAATGAAACGGTCATATATCGATTATGCAATGAGTGTAATCGTAGGTCGTGCATTACCGGATGTTCGTGACGGTCTAAAACCTGTTCACAGACGTATTTTATATGCAATGAACGAACTTGGGATGACTCCTGACAAACCATTTAAGAAATGTGCACGTATTGTTGGTGAAGTTTTAGGTAAATACCACCCTCACGGAGATACTGCCGTATATGAAGCATTAGTCCGTATGGCTCAAGATTTCTCTACTCGTTACCTAACTGTAGACGGTCATGGTAATTTCGGTTCAGTTGACGGTGACGGTGCAGCTGCAATGCGTTATACAGAAGCTAGAATGCATAAGATTACACAATCAATGCTTGCTGATATTGATTGTGAAACAGTTGAATTTGAACCGAACTTCGACGGTTCATTACAAGAACCTTCTGTATTACCTGTTAGACTTCCAATGCTTTTATTAAACGGATGTTCAGGTATCGCAGTTGGTATGGCTACAAATATTCCGCCTCATAACCTTTGTGAAATCGTTGACGGTACAATCGCTTTGATTGACAACCCTAATATTACCGTATCTGAGCTTATGGAATACGTTAAAGGTCCTGATTTCCCGACAGCAGCAACCATTATCGGCTTAAACGATATTAAACAGGCTTACGAAACAGGTAGAGGCTCTATCAAAATGCAAGCCGTTGCAAACTTTGAAGAAATTGCAGGCGGCGGCGGACGTCAGGGACGTACGGCAATTGTTGTTACAGAAATTCCTTATCAGGTAAATAAATCTGTTTTAATCGAAAAAATTGCGGAACTTGTTAAAGATCAAAGAATTACAGGAATTTCTGATATCCGCGATGAATCCGACAGAGAAGGCATGCGTATCGTAATTGAGCTTAAGCGCGACGCAAAACCTGATGTTGTTAAAAATAATTTGTTCAAATATACTCAATTGGCAACAACGTTCGGTGTGAATATGCTTGCTTTATGCGGCAAACAGCCGAGATTGATGAATTTGTACGAAGTTCTCTCGGAATTTGTTGAACACAGGGTTGAAATCGTTACAAGAAGAACTATTTTCTTCCTCAAAAAAGCTAAAATCCGCGCACACATCTTGGCAGGTTTGATTATTGCACTGGGCTCAATTGATGAAGTTATTGAACTTATCAAAAAATCAAAAACTACAGATGATGCAAGAAACGGCTTGATGAGCAGATTCGGGCTTGACGCAGATCAGGCTAACGCAATCCTTGAAATGCAATTAAGAAGATTGACAGGATTGGAACAGGATAAAGTTAAAGCAGAATATGATGAACTTGTTAAGAAAATCGCAGAATACGAAGACATCTTAGCAAGCCGCCAAAAAATTCTTGACATTATCAAAGGCGAACTTCTTGAAGACAAAGAAAAATACGGCGATGACAGAAAAACTCAAATTCTGCCGGAGCAGGGCGAAGTTACAATTGAAGATTTAACTCCGAATACTCCAATGGCAGTATTTATCACCCATCAGGGATATCTCAAACGTATCTCGCTTGATACATTTGAAAGACAAAACCGTGCAACACGCGGCAAATCAGGAATGAAAACAAAAGAAGATGACGATATTCAGCACTTCTTCACAGCAATGATGCATGATAAAGTTCTGTTCTTCTCATCAAAAGGAACTGTATACAGCCTGAATGTCTATGACTTCCCAGAAGGCGGACGTCAGGCAAAAGGTCTGCCAATCGTCAATGTTCTTCCGATAGATCAGGATGAAAGAATTACGGCAGTCGTACCTGTAAGTAACTTCTCGCATGATTTGAATTTGATTATGCTTACTAAAAAAGGTTACATCAAACGTATCGAATTAGATAACTTTACAAATATCAGAAGAAACGGTATTATCGCAATCGGTTTGGAAGAAAATGATGAACTTGATTGGGTAAAATTAGCAACTGCAAGAGATGAAATTATAATCGGTACATCTTGCGGTATGGCAATTCGCTTCCCGATTGAAGATTTAAGACCTTTAGGAAGAAGCGCAAGAGGTGTTACTTCAATGAAATTACGTACAGGCGATGAAATCGTAGGTTGCGATATTGTTCCTCGTGATTATGATGCGGATTTACTTGTAGTCACATCTGACGGTTTTGGTAAACGTACAAAATTATCTGAATTCAGAAGTCAAAACAGAGGCGGAATAGGTCTTATTGCGACTAAATTCAAATCAACTTCATCAAAACTTGTTGCATTGACTATAGTGAAAGAATCCGATGATATTATGATGGTAACTGCAAACGGTGTTGTAACTAGATTAAATGCCGGCTCAATTTCTCGTCAGGGACGTCCTGCAACAGGTGTAAGGGCACAAAACCTGACAGATAATGATACAGTTGTATCAGTCAACAAAATTGTAAATCCTGATGAGGATGATCAGGTCAAAAAAGATGTTGCAGCAATGGATGCTCAAGATGCTCAAAATAACATCTCACAAACGAGCCTTTTAGATAATAACAATTCTGAAGAATAAATAAAAAAGCGGGACTTCCCGCTTTTTTATTTCATAAAAATATTAATCATAATTGGTCTTGATCCCTTATCATGATCATCTACCCAAATTTGGTTTGTTATTTGTTTTTGTTTAATATCCTTATTATATTGTTCATTTACAAATAGCTGTCTTTCTTTAAGAGTTTCATAACAACTATTATTAACCCCGCCTTGAATTTCTTCACATTCTGCCAAACCTTTTTTAAATTCTTCACGTCGAATTGCCCAATAATTATAGATAGCTTGTGTCGACTTTGTTCCTTCAGGCCAAAACCATTGTATTTCTTTATATTCAGCATTTTCCAAACCTTTAGGGCAAAAATCTTCCCAAACAGGAGGCCTTTGCGCAGCAAATACAGGAACAAATAATAAATTTATTCCATATAATAAAAATATTAAAAATCCTTTTCGTAATTCCAATATCATCTGTCTTTATTATAATTTATAGATTTATTTTTTTCAATCATATATATTATTGAACCTATGCTATAATAGGATTAATGAATAATGACTTAAAACAAACATTAAAACTTTTGCCATCACTTCCCGGATGTTATATTTATTTTAACAAAGACGGTGAAGTTATTTATGTTGGGAAAGCTAAAATACTCAAACGTCGTGTAATGAGTTATTTCAACAGAAAACATGACAGAGTAAAAGTTAATGTGCTGGTGTCTCAGATCGAACGACTTGAATATATTATTACAAATACAGAAGTCGAAGCTCTGATTCTTGAAAGTCATTTAATCAAAAAATACAAACCTAAATACAATGTACTTTTAAAAGATGACAAAAAATATCCTTATTTTTTAATAACAGACGAAGATTTCCCACGCATTACAATTGTTCGTAAAAAAAATATGAACCCAGAAAAAGGCCGCTATTATGGGCCTTACACCGATATAAGAGCAATGCACGCGACTTTGGATTTTTTGAAGAAAATTTTCCCGCTAAAGCAATGCAAAACCCCAAAATTTAAAGACCGACCATGTTTGTATTACCAAATAGGAAGATGTATGGCTCCATGCCAAAATAAAGTTACTCCACAAGAATACCAAGAAATAGTAAAGCAGGCAGAATTATTTTTGTCAGGCAAGCAATCTGAACTTTTAAAAAAAATTAAAGAACAAATGCAAAAATATTCAGACTCTCTTCAGTTTGAAAAAGCAGCAAAACTACGTGACAGCTACAATGATTTAGTCAAAACTCTTGAAAAGCAAAAAGTAGTCTATGAAAATACAAAATTGAATGAAGATATTATATCATTTATGGCAGATGAAGGAATATTTGTCATCGTAATTCTAATGATAAGAGAAGGTAGACTGATTGATAAAAAAGATTTTGTCTATGAAGTTGAAGAAGAAGACAAAACAGAATTTTTTGCAACTTTCTTTAAAGAATATTACAGCACACTAAAACTTGAATACCCAGACAAAATTGTTTCAAATGAGCTGGAAGCAATAGGAGAAAAAGCTCTTTACGAAGAATGGTTGGAAATTCTTGCCCAAAAGAAAGTCAAAATCAGCTACGGCAAATCAGCTCAAGGCAAAGAATTACAAATGCTTGCGGATAAAAACGCAAAAGTTGTTCTCGATAATGCAAAAATTTCGAAAATGTCTAAAATTAGAGATGATTTTAATGAAATAGGCTCATACTTGGCTGAAAAATTACAACTGAAAAACTTCCCTCACAGAATGGAATGTTATGATATTTCACATATTCAAGGGACAAATACCGTTGCATCAATGGTAACATTTATAAATGGGCTTCCTAAAAAATCTGAATACAGAAAATTTAAAGTAAAAATGACAGAAGGAAAACCTGATGACTTTCTATCAATGAAAGAAGTTTTAACCCGCAGACTTTCACATCTTGGCGAAGCTAAATGGGAAAAACCTGACTTGATGATAATAGACGGCGGTAAAGGACAGCTTTCAAGTGTTATGGAAATTATTGAAGGACTCGGGATAAAAGGGATTGATGTTGTGAGTCTTGCAAAAAAACATGAAGAAGTATTCCTCCCAAAACAATCAAAACCCGTTATTTTACCAAGGAATTCAAGTGCATTATTTTTATTCCAAAGAATCAGAGACGAAGCACATAGATTTGCAATTACATATCACAGAAACTTGCGTTCAAAGAACATGATAAAAGGGAATATAATCAAAAATAAATCAATTAATTAAGCCCGTCCACGCTGCCTTGCAATGTATTTCCAACATTCATTTAAATAAGGCATAACATTCAATCTGCCAAACCACCTGAGTACATATCTCTCATCAGGACCTAAACCTCCACTATTTTTATTCCCTGTTCTTATATCAAATTCAGCTTCTGACATTCCAATACTAACAACAACATGTGGACTCGGATTTTTAGCAATATCCATTGATAATTTTAAATTATTATATCTTTCTTTTTTTAAACTAGCTTTATTATGAGCATCAGATTGTTGATTAATAATGTATTCTTTGAGATCATCCGTCAATTCTTTTAAAGTTTTACTCATTTTACATTCATCTTTCATCAATTATTTAAGCTATGAATTGGAGCAGGGATTCTTCCACCTCTGCGCACAAATTTAGTAGAAGACAAATTATTCACAGCCATAATTGGAGCCTTACCCAGCAAGCCTCCAAAAATAACTTCATCTCCTATATTCTTGCCCACAACAGGGATAACTCTAACCGCAGTTGTTTTTTTATTTATCATACCAATTGCCATTTCATCAGCAATAATCCCTGCAATAGTATCAACAGGAGTATCCCCCGGTATAGCAATCATATCCAATCCCACAGAACAAACTGAAGTCATAGCCTCTAATTTGTTAAAAGTTAAATAACCATTTGATGTAGCCTCAATCATTCCCGCATCTTCAGAAACAGGAATGAATGCCCCTGACAATCCTCCGACATGAGAACTTGCCATAATTCCGCCTTTTTTTACAGCATCATTCAACATTGCAAGTGCTGCAGTTGTTCCATGAGCTCCAGCATGTTCTAATCCCATAGCCTGAAAAATCCCTGCTACACTATCACCAATAGCAGGAGTCGGAGCAAGTGACAAATCAATTACCCCAAACGGAACCCCTAATTTTTTAGCAAGTTTCCGCCCTACAAGCTCACCTGTTGTCGTGATTTTATAAGCTATTTGTTTAATCTTATTTGCAAGTTCGCTCATATCAGCATCACTATCAAGAGCTTCTATTGCAGCTCTAACCACACCAGGACCTGATACCCCAACATTTAAGGCACATTCTGGTTCCCCGAAACCGCAAAAAGCACCGGCCATAAACGGATTATCCCCAGGGGAGTTACAAAATACTACAAGCTTTGCCGCCCCAATGCCATCTGAATCTTTTGTCAGCTCTGCAGATTTTTTTATGATTTCTGACATTTTCAAAACAGCATCCATATTAATGCCAGCCTTTGAAGATGCAACATTAATTGAAGAACATAACCTCTCAGTTTGGGCCAACGCCTCTGGGATACTCTCAATTAAAAGTTTATCACCTTTAGTCATTCCCTTTTCAACTAAAGCTGAAAAACCTCCGACAAAATTTACTCCAACATCTTTTGCGGCCCTATCAAGTGTTTTTGCAATTTTTACATAATCAGGTTTTTTACAAGATTCACCGATTATAGAAATTGGAGTAACTGAAATTCTTTTGTTGACAATCATTATAGAATAGTCATTTTCAAATTCGTTTGCACATTCAACAAAATTTTTTGCATAAGTTGTAATTTTCTTATAAATATTTTCACAAACCACATCAATATCTGAATCAATGCAATCCCGTAAACTTATAGCCATAGTAACCGTTCTAATATCAAGGTTATACAGCTTTATCATATTTATTGTTTCTAAAATTCCTGTTGTATCTATCATAAATGTTGTATCTCATTAAAAAATATATCTGTTATATCAAGTTTTTTTACTTTTAAATGCATTTCTACACGTCTGCTTTTATTAAAATCTTCCTTGCCGTTTGTAAAAATCGGAGAAGAATAACTTTTCCCTTCAACTACAAGAATCTTTTTCAATTTCGGATTATACTTGTTGTCAAATTTAGTATTAAACATATACGATGCAACAGAATTAGCTCTTTGCAAACTAAGTTCCATATTCTTCATATATTGAATATCAGGATTCTTAATCCCGGAAAAAGATTGACTGTCTGTATGACCTTGAATAATAATATTTTCAATTTCATCACTCAACTCTTTTTTTGAAAATATTGTATTAACATAAATCGGAACAAATTTATCTAAATATGCCTTGCCCTTGCGAGAGAGATTATAACTTCCGACCTCAAAAAGTTCCAAATCCGAAATTTTTATATCTCCTGTCATTGGGTCAACTTCTGCATCTATATTTGCATCTTTCAAATTTTTAATTAATTCTTTGTTAATTTCAACCTGATGTCTTTTTTGCTCAACAGATTGTTGAGTAAAACCTGTCATAGCAAGAACAAACAACGTCATGAAAATAATTGCTAAACCCAAAAGTAAATCTGCCATCGTTGTCCAAAAAATATTATTATCAGCGCCTGAATCACCTTTAGCTTTACGTAGCATCAAAGCCATAATGCGCCCCCCCCCCGATTAAAACAAGTCATCGACATCGTCAGATTTTCCTCCGTTTTTTACAATCTCTTTCATGTTTTTGTTAACCTGATTAATTCCAAAAATCAAGTTTTCTAAATATGGAACAAGGTTACTTGCAATCCCCGAATTTAATGCAACTTTAAACTGTTGAGGCATTGCAGTAATAAGATTTGATATTGAATTGTTTTGAATTTTTGTTTCTTTTAAAAGTTCAAGCAAGAATTTTTCTGATGAAATATTATCAAATAATTTGCCCATAATATCTTCACAAATCGATAATGGACGTTTACACATAAGTTGAAAAGAAATTCTTTCAAACATCAAAAATATTAAAGAAGAACCAACTGCAATAACTGATACTAAAGCAGCCGTCTGCATACTTGACATCAAACCAGCAACAGATGCAATTGTTTTTTCTTGAGATGAAAAATCAATTTTACCAAACGCAATTGCAATGTTCAAAAATGTAAACAACGGACCAAAACCTGTTAATATTGTTGGAACCGTTTGTAAAAACTTATTGTTGAATTTTGATGTAATAAGAGTTTCTTCATTAAAGAAATACAAAGGATCAACTGTTGTTTGGATATTTTGAACTGTTGAAGAAACTTCTTTATAAGTTAAATCATTATTACGGCCTTTTAGCGCAACTGACTCTGAAAATACCAATGTATTTTTAAATTCCAACCATAATGCTGAAACATAAGGATTTGCACTCATCCATTCATCTATTTCTTTAAACCGAAAATTTAAATCTGTTTTTTTAAATCTTGATATAAATGCCAAAAGAATTTTCAAATTTTTACTAACATAAAAATAATTTTTCATACAGTAAATAATCGAAAATAAAAACGTAAATATTACAATCAGAATAGGAATATCCGTAAAAATATGTACTAAATTCATAATCTCTCCGTCAATTACACTTACTTGAAGTATAGCATAGTTTAGAGAATATGGCAAAACTTTAAAGTTCAAAAAACTTATTGACATCTGCTCTTTTTGATTTCAAAAAAAATAAGCATATCGCAAATGCAATATGCTTATTTTTTATTATTTTATTTTTATTTATTTTACCTGAGCTTCTAATTTCTCAATACGTTTTTCAAGTTCATTGATACGTTTTTCTTGTGCTTGATATTTTGCATCTAATTCTTTTATAGCATTAACCATTGCATAGAACATATCTTCAAGACGTATTTTTAAAAACCCGTCTTTTGCCTTGCTCACAGCACTTGGAAAAACTTTTTGCAAATCTTGGGCTATTACACCTACATGTGGAGTTTTCTTGTCATCTTTTTTAAATGTATAATTGAAAACCTTTAATTGACGAATTTTATCAAGACCTGAGGTACTTTCTTTACCTACATATTTTAATCGACGATCGGAATCACTTCCTATTCCAACATTCCAAGAAAATGGTCCAAAAGGTCCCAACGGGCCAAATTGGCCATCCACCTTGTAAAAATTATCATCCCCACCATCATAATCATATGTTCCCAGCACTGCCCATTTAGCACTGAACTCTTTATTACCAGGTCTAAGATACACTGGATAAGTCTCACCATCATCCTGTGATCTTGCTCCAAGTACAGTCCATCTACCAACAATCAAACTCCCAGGAATATAAACTGTTGTATCTTTAGTCCCAAGATAAATTACTTTATCGCTACTTGATTTTATGGTGTCCTTGTCATCTTTACCCGGGCCAGATCCTGCCCCAATACAAACCTGATTATCCCCGGTTGCATTTGTACAAGCATTTGCACCTATTGCAATATTGTTTGTCCCTGCAGCTTTAGCACCATCACCTATTGCTATTGAAGATGCCCCTGCGGCTTGAGCACCAGCTCCTAATGCCAGACTTTCATTTCCAAAAGCCTCAGCATAGTAACCTAAAGATGTAGCGTATGTCCCTGTTAATTTGTCTGACTTCCCGGCTTTTGCTGACTCACCGATTGCAATGCTCCCAATCATAGCCGCTTTTGCGTACTCACCGATTGCAATGCCGTCATTCTGTGCAGCACTTGCACTCTTACCCATTGAAATTGAATAATTACCTTGGGCTTGAGAATAATCACCTATTGCTATTGAAGATGTCCCTTGGGCTTGAGTATTATAAGTAGAAGGACTCTCTGATGAACTTGAACTTCCAAGTGCAATTGAGCCAAGACCTGATGCGAGAGAGTAGCGCCCCAGTGAAATTGAATAATCACCCTGAGCCTTAGCAGTGTCACTTATAG
>CALVGY010000031.1 GCA_944327215.1 Candidatus Gastranaerophilales bacterium
AAAAGGCTTATCTCATCGCTATCACAAGCAAAATAAAAAGAGGATTAGGAAAAATCCTATCCTCTTTTTATTTACCCTGGATGCGATTCGAACGCATGACCTACCGCTTAGAAGGCGGTTGCTCTATCCAGCTGAGCTACCAGGGCTTGGATCCAGAGGGCTTAGACAAGCGTTTGGTTTCGTGGGGTACCTGTATAATCCCTCATAAATCCTATGTTAGCACAAACATTTTTCTTTGCAAGATAATATTTTATATTTGCCTTAAGATTATTAAATTATTCCTTTAATATTAAATTATGTAAATATTCTTAAAGTACTAAATTATTTATACAGTTTTAGAATTAGCCATTAATAAAGAGTTTTTATCTGAACTTTGATTCGTCGGGCTTTTTAAAAATTCGATACAATTTGCTCGGGTATAATTTTGTATAAATTTGATGAGAATTTCTCTTTGCATATCATTTTTGTTTAATATATATTTTAATTAAGTGTTTTTAACGATAAGGAAATAAAGATTATGCTAACCGGAAATCAAATAAGAAAATTATATTTAGATTATTTTAAAGATAAACATCAACATACAGTTGTTGAAAGTTCCAGTCTTGTCCCTGATAACCCGACTGTGTTGTTGACAACTGCTGGTATGTTACAATTTTTGCCAATATTTTTAGGAATTCAGCCTTGCCCTTACGAACCTGCAAGAGCTACTTCTTGTCAAAAATGTGCTAGAGCAGGCGGTAAAGATTCTGATATCGAAAATGTTGGAAGAACTCCAAGACACCATACATTTTTTGAAATGTTAGGGAATTTCTCTTTCGGTGATTATTATAAAAAAGAAGTTATTCCTTGGGCTTGGGAATTTGTTACAGAAGTCTTGAAACTTGATAAAGACAGATTGTGGATTACAATTTTTGAAACTGATGACGAAGCTTATGAAATTTGGAGAAGCGTTGGCGTTCCTGCAGAACGTATCAAACGTAAAGGGAAAAAAGATAATTTTTGGGGCCCTCCGGGAGCTTCAGGTTCTTGCGGACCTTGCTCTGAAATCCATTACGATTTAGGTGAACAATACAAATGTGGTGACCCTAATTGCGGTATAGATACTTGTGAATGCGACAGATGGGTTGAAATTTGGAACCTTGTATTTACTGAATTGTATCAAGATGAAGAAGGTAACCAATCACCTTTGGGTAAGAAAAACGTTGATACAGGCATGGGACTTGAACGTATTGCTATGGTATGTCAAGGCGTTGCATCTACTTTCGAAACTGATCTTTTAAAACCTATTATGGATAAAGTTTCTGAAATGAGCGGTGTGCCTTATAAAAAATCTGAAAAAACTGATATTTCATTGAGAATTATCACAGACCACGCAAGATGCGTTACTTTCTTGATTTCAGACGGTGTTATTCCGGGTAATGAAGGCAGAAGTTATGTTCTAAGAATGATTTTGAGACGTGCATTGCGTCACGGAAAAATCTTGGGTATGGATTTGCCATTCTTATACAAACTTGTTGATGTTATTGTTGAAAATTATGGCGAAGCTTATCCTGATTTGGTTAAGAATAAAGCTAAAATTATTGATACAATTAAAAAAGAAGAAGAACGTTTTGCAAAAACTCTTGATCGCGGTTATAAAATGCTTGATGAATTTATTGAAGCAAAAAAAGATATTGATGGCGAAAGCGCTTTCAAACTTTATGATACATACGGATTTCCGTTTGAACTTACAAAAGAAATCGCATCTGAAAACGGTTTAAACGTTGATGAAGAAGGTTATAAAGCAGCTATGCAGGAACAAAAAGACCGTGCAAAAGCTGCCGCTGCAAAAATCAGTGTAACAGGTGATATGAAGTATGCAAAACTTGAACAACAAGTTGGTTCTTCAGAATTTGTAGGTTACACAGAAAACGAATGTGATGCTAAAATTCTTGCAACAATTGATGGAGATGGCTATCTAGATGTTGTTTTAGACAAAACTCCATTCTACGCAGAATGTGGTGGTCAAGTTGGCGACAGCGGAATTATCGAAGATATTAAAACTAACGGACAAGAATTGAAGTTAGAAGTTCTTACAACTTTCAAAGTTAACAAATTATTTGTTCATCGTTGTCAAATTGTTAATGGCGAAATTACTGTTGGTGAAAATGTAAAAGCTAAAATTGACCTTCCAAGACGCGAAGAAATTAGACTTCACCACTCATCTGCTCACTTACTTCAAGCAGCTTTAAATCAAGTATTGGGAGATGAAGTAAAACAGGCAGGTTCTCAGGTCGAAGAAAACAGAATGCGTTTTGACTTTACATTCTCTCGTGCAATGACTGAAAATGAAATTTCTAAAGTTGAAAGTATTGTTAATAACTGGATTTCTCAAGGACTTGAGGTTACAACTCAGGAAATGGATATTGAAAAAGCTAAATTGACAGGTGCTGTAGCACTATTTGGCGAAAAATACGAAGATGTTGTAAGAGTTGTATCTATGGGTACAGGAGATCATTGTATATCCAAAGAATTCTGTGCAGGAACTCACGCTAGAAATACAAGAGATTTGAGATTGTTCAAAATAGTTTCTGAAGGAGCAATCGCTGCTGGTACAAGACGTATTGAAGCTGTTGTATCAAATGCTGCTTTTGATTATATGAACGAAAGAGTTAAAGAGATGGATAAATTATCTCAAATGTTCAAAGTTCATTCAGAAGAAGTGATTGAACGTATAGAAAAACTTCAGGAAGAAAATAGAGAACTTCAAAAAGAATTGGTAAAAGCAAAAGAAGAAAACGCATGTGCAAAATTTGCAACCTTCTTGTCAAAAGCTCAAGATATTGATGGCGGTAAATTGTTTATTTCAAAAGTTGAAAACTTTGATGGAAATGCAATTAAGACAGGTATCGAATTTATGTCTAACAGATTTGGCGAAAGCATAATTGTTCTTGCATCAGAAAGAACAGTTGCCGTTAAAGTATCTGACAGTTTTGTTAAAAAAGGTGTTAATGCAGGCAAAATTGTCGGAGAAATTGCAAGAGCAACAGGTGCAAACGGTGGTGGCCGTCCAAACTTTGCTCAAGGCGGCATCAAAGACGTATCAAAACTTGACGAAATTCTTGCAAAAGTTGAAGATGAATTAAAAACTGTTAAAGTTTAATCATTTTTCAAAATAACTTGCAAATTATAATGTGATGTTATATTTCAAATGAACTTGATTATCGTTTTTCATAATTTTAGTCAAGTTCTTTTGATAAATAAAAATAATTTGTTTATTTTTTTATATTTGAATGTTATAATATTTTCAAAGAATAGCTTTGGGTAAGAAATATATGGTAAGCCAAACAAAAAAGTTGTCTATAGCATTCTACTGGCACATGCATCAGCCTGTTTATCAGCTTTCGCCTGAGGGTGATTATCTTATGCCTTGGGTTAGATTGCATGCTGTTAAAGATTATTTGGATATGCTGCTTATTGTTGATAAGTTTAAAAATTTGAAATTGAATTTTAATCTTGTTCCGGTTTTGCTTGATGCTTTAATTGATTATACACAAAATAACTTGCATGATATTCATTCCCGCTTAACAGTTACTGATATTGATGATTTAACTGATGATGATAAAGAATTTATTATTAACAATTTTTTTGATGCAAATTTTCATTCAATGATTTTGCCTAATGATGAATATAAAAGGCTTTTTCAAAAATATCAAACTAGTGAAGAAAATGATATCAATATATTTTCAGCTCAGGAATATTCGGATTTGATGGCTCTTTTTAATTTGGTTTGGATTGACCCGAGTTTTAAGAATGATTATCCTGAATTGAAAAAGCTTATCAAAAAAGGTAAAAATTATTCGCTGTTAGACAGAACTAAAATTATTGATATTCATCGTGATATAATGCGAAGGATTATTCCTGCTTATAAAAAATATGCAGATGAGGGCAAAATAGAAATTACAACAAGTCCTTATTATCATCCGATTATTCCTATTATGCTTGATGTAAAAGAGGTCAAAAGATCCTCTAACTCCGATTTGCCAACGAACTTGAAAATGGAATTAGATGCTAAAATGCAAACAGAGATGGCGTTAGATAGAATTGAGGAATTATTCGGTAAGCGACCTCAAGGTGTTTGGCCATCTGAACAGTGCGTTAGTGCAAAAGAGCTTGATTTATTCAAAGACTTAGGGGTAAAATGGACAATTTCTGATGAGGGTATTCTTTCAAATTCTATAAACTTCGAATTTGTAAGAGATTTTAGGGGGTATTTGGAAGATCCTTATCATCTTTTAAAATCTTATAAATGTAAAAATGGATTGAATATAATCTTTAGAGATTCTGTTATCCCAAATTTAATAGGTTTTGAATATCCTAATCATTCCCCAGAAAAAGCTGCAAATGATTTGTATGACAGGATAAAATCTGCGCAGAGCAAATTACTTTCCTCACCTGATTCAAATCATTTGCTTACAATTGCTATGGATGGTGAAAATTGCTGGGAAAATTATACACTCGACGGCGCAACTTTTTTGGAAACAATATATGGTTTAATAGAAAATGATCCAACTTTAGAAACAGTTTTGATTAGTGATTATTTGTCTAAAGATATTCAAAAACCTTTAAATAAAATAAGTTCGGGTTCTTGGGTTAATAGAAATTTCAAATTATGGATAGATGAACCTTTGAAAAATCTTGCTTGGACCTATTTAAAACAAGTTAGAGATGATTTTTCAAATTATGTAAAGAAAAATCCGATAAACCCGAATATTGAAGCAGCAAGAAAAGAACTCTTTATCTGTGAAGGAAGTGATTGGTTCTGGTGGTATGGTGAACCGAATAATTCAGGTCGTGATAATATTTTTGATTATATTTTCAGAGAACATTTAAAAAATATTTATCTTTATTTAGGTCTTGAACCACCGCAATATTTAGATACTCCTTTGTTGTCTGCAATTACAAAACCTTCCAGATACCCGAAAGGTGAATTCACTCCTGTAATTGACGGAAAAGAAAAAGATGACGAAAGCTGGTTAAATGCAGGTTGTATAAGTATTCCGGATGGACCTGTGCTTAAAGAAAACAAGTTTTATGACAAGATTTGTTTTGGATATGATAAAGATAATTTATATTTAAGATTTTATATTAATGAATATACAAAAAATATTCAGTCTGTTTCAAAAAGAGTTAATCAAATGTATGTTTATATGCGAAACCAAAATAAGAAACAGGTTCTATCTCCAATAAGGATTATTCAAAAAACAGAAAGTCTTCTTCCTATTTCCAAAGAAAAATTCCGGAACGAATTACAAATTTCTATTTATGATGGTGAAATAAATTTGGTTCGACTTGTTCAAGCAATACCTAATAACTTATGGGCTATTGCAAATTCTAAAAATATAAAAGCTGTGTATGATAAAGTTGCAGATATAAGTATTCCGTTTGATGATATAGGAATAGAAAAAGGTGATACATTAGAATTTGTATTTATTAATGCAAATTATGGTGTGAAAGATTTTTATGTTCCAAATGAAATGTTGTTGACGATTAAAAGAATGTAACAAGTTTTTAACAAAATATATCAAAAAGCTCAAGAAATTTTATTTATTGTCGTTAAGGAAAGTAAGCAAAAAGGGAATTACAAATGGTTGATTTTAACAGTGACATACCAAAAGGACAACCTAAACTTGATCCGACATATTGGGAAAATTTTAACAAAAAAGGTGAACAAAATTCTGTACTATCAGATGTGAATAATAAAATTGCTTTAAAAGATTTAATTTCAATATTTAAAGCTAATAAAAAATAAGATTTATCTTCCTCAAATTTCTTCGTGTAAAGTTTAAAAAAGACCTCCTAAAATCAGGAGGTCTTTTAAAATTTATTTTCCGGTTGAACCAAATCCGCCTTCTCCACGTTTTGTTTCACTTAATTCAACAGCGACTTTGATTTCTGCCTGTTCGACTTTTGCTATTACCATTTGTGCAATTCTTTCATCAGGCTGGATTGTATATGTTTCATTTGAAAGATTTACAACAGGTACACAAACTTCCCCTCTGTAGTCTTCATCAATTGTTCCGACACAATTGATTAAAGTAATTCCATGTTTGATAGACAAGCCTGAGCGTGGACGGACTTGAGCTTCGTAACCGTGTTCAAGTTCTATTTTTAATCCGGTTGGGATTAAAGCTCTTTCAAGCGGTTTTAATGTAACTCCTTCTGAAATTGCTGCACATAAATCCATCCCTGCAGCACCTTCTGTTTTATATTCAGGTAAAAATTTGTTATGTGCTAATCTCTCTATTTTTAATACTGTCATTTTTCCCCTTTCTAAAACAATTTGATGTGAATGAATTTTCGCAAATTTTAAATTTATATGTTATGCATGTTATCAAAAATTTCTTTTCTTTGAACCCAAACTTCCATTCCAAGTTCTTCACCTGTTTTTGTGAGAGCTTCTTTTATTTCTTTGAATGAAAAGCTTGATTTTTCGATATTGCAAAGCATAAACATTACAAAATGTCCTTGCATTAAAGTTTGTTTTATATCTTCAATATTTACTTCATATTCGGCAAGAATAGCTGAAACTTTTGCAACTATTCCGACTTTATCAACGCCTGATACTGTTATGATAATTTGTTGATCTGACATGATACCTCATCTTCATCATCATTTTCTACTTCAACTTCAGCAGGTTTTAGCCAATCACGGTTAACCCATTTACCTAATTGATGAACTCTGCAATATTCTGCCAAGTCTTTCTTAACTTCAGGAGCCAAGATATACATTGCAATAATGTTTGGTAAAGACATTGCAATCATCATTGCATCTGTAATATTAATAACAGAAGTTACGTTCAATACAGAACCGATTAGAATAAAACCGCAATATATAAATTGGAATGTAAGAGTTCTTTTCTTCCCTTCTCCGAATAAGAAGTTCCAAGATTTTTGACCGTAATATGCCCAACTAATTATTGTAGATAAAGCATATAAAAGAACAATACCTGCCAAAAGTGTTGGGAAAAACGGCATTACTGAAGAAATTGCATCAGATGTCATTTCAATGCCTGATGTATGTCCAGCATGAGTTTTGTAAACTCCTGTAATAACAATTGCAAAAGCTGTTAATGTGCACATAAAACCTGTTAAAAATGGATCTAGCAATGCTACAAACCCTTGAGATAAAGGTTCATCAGTTTTTACTGTTGCATAAACAATTGGAGCTGATCCTGTACCAGCTTCGTTAGATTGAACAGAACGTCTTAACCCCATAATCATTGCAACAAACATTCCGCCATATACAGATTCAGGTTTGAAAGCTTCTTTAACAATAACCCAAGCTGCGTGAGGTACAAGTTTTATATTACATATAATTACTGCCATAGCTGCAAATAAATATATGAATATCTTTAAAGGAACGATTTTTTCTGTAACTTTAACGATATTTTTAATCCCGCCAATAACAATCAGACCTACAACGATAGCCATAGCAAGTCCTATTACCCAGTGTAAATTATGCATAAAGCCATTTTCGCCTCCGCATACGTTTACAAATTGATTTGCAGCCTGATTGATTTGAATCATATTACCACCTGTAATACCTCCGCAGATACAAAGTATTGCAAAGATTACAGATAGAGGTTGGCCAAGCCATCTTAATTTTTTGCGTGTCAAACCATGTGCCATATAATGCATTGGCCCGCCTGATATTGAACCGTCAAGATTAAATCTTCTGTATTTAACAGCTAAAGCGGCTTCTACAAATTTTAAAGACATACCCAAAAGTGCACCGACGATAATCCAAAATGCAGCACCCGGCCCGCCCATTGAAATAGCAATTGCAACACCTGCAATACTACCTAGTCCGATTGTTCCTGATAATGCTGTCATCAAGGCTTGAAAAGGTGATGTTTCCCCAGATCCGTCGCTTGATTTTTTAGGCTTGAATACTAAATCAATAGCGTGTTTGAAGCCCCAAACAGCAATACCTCTTAAATAAAAAGTAAAGAATATACCTGCGAATAAAATCCAGAATATAATAATCGGTACATCCGCACCAAAAACATGTACAGGATGGAATATAATTCGCGCAATAGCATCGGATATAGGCGCGACATTTTTGTCCATGAATGCATCAATATCAAATGCATTTGCCTGTTGAATGTTAAATAAAAGTGTCAAAAGTACAATTAAAATTCTGTTCATTAAATTTATTCCTTTCGGGGTATTGTGGAAAATTTTTGGTTTCGGCTACTAAAATCAAATTATCACCAACCCTCAAATTTTATACTACCAAAAACATGCCTTTTTTGTGTCAAATTTTTACAAAATTTTAAAAATTTGTTGCAAATATTCACTTGCACACTTGTCGGAAGTATACTCTCTAATTGTTTGAAAACTATTGTAGCGCAAGGTATTTAATTTGTCATTATCCATGTTTTTTATATTTATAAGTATTTTTCTTATTTCATTTGAAATTGGAAGAGTTAAAAAGCCGTTTTCTCCGTCTTTGATAATTCCAGAAATCCCGTCATCTTTTGTACAGATTGTAATACACCCTTGCGACATGGCTTCTAAATATACCATACCAAAGGTTTCACCAGTGCTTGGGAGGATAAAAATATCGCTATCGTGCATTTTCTCAAGAACTTTGTTGTGCGGAAGATATCCTGTAAATTTTACACTTGTATCTATTTTTTTTAGTCGTTTTTTTTCTCTACCATCTCCAATGACTGTCAATTCAAAGTTTTCAAGCCCTTTACATGCCTCAATTACTTTGTCAATATTTTTCCTTTTTTTGAAATTTGCGCAGGTCAAAACTTTGATTTTGTCTTTATTTATAGGGTGAAAATTCTCAGTTATAATTTCTTTTTTTATGCCGGATGGTGCTGTGAATGTTTTGTTTGCAAATTCAGGATAAAGTTTTAGGAGCTTTTCTTTTATTACAAAAGAGCGGCAAGCTATTGCTTTTGCATTATAAAGTGCTTTTTCAAGTCTTTTTTTGAAATGGATTTTGTATAACGGGCTTGTTAATATTTCTAAGTCTGAATTATGTACACCTGCAACAAATGGAAGTCCTAATTTATCTGCAAATAAAATTCCTGATGGCATATGAGCTATAACCAGTGTGCCATGAGGATAAGAGGACTGGAGGTCAGGTATTTTACTTTTAATGTTAAACCAAAACGGAGTCCAATAATTCACATTAAAGACTTTCCCATATTGTCCGGTTTTGTAAAATGGTTTGCCGCGCAAAAAAGAATTTAATATGAAATTCGGTTTTATAACATTAACATTATGCCCTTGTTTTTCCCACTCTTGGACGAAGTCAAAGAGGGTTCTCGGAGTTGTTTTTTCATTTTCGTTTACCGGATATAAATCTGTTATAAAAAGAATTTGCATAAATAAATTATAGCATATAATAAAACAGATTTTTCCAAACACTTGTAAATTGCTGTAATTTTGGTTATAATAATAAAAAAGGCACTTTATTTATGGTGAAAGAACACGGTTATAATTTTTATATAGACAAAGGGATTTCTGAAACTAATGAGGGAAAATTTGATGAGGCTCTTGATTCTTTAGATAAGGCGATAGCTTTAGATCCTAAAAGACCTCTTGCTTATTTTTCAAAGGGTATTGTATTTCAGCATTTAAATGATTTGGAATCTGCTTATGACAACTATTCCAGTGCAATTAGTTATGACAGCAGGATGACAGATGCTTATTATAATAGAGCTCAGGTTTTGTTGGCTGATAAAGAGGCAGGGGAAGAAAAATTAAAATCTGCTTATGAAGATTTGAATAAAGCAATAGATTTGGATCCTAAGTTTGTTGATGCACTTTATTATAAAGCTGTACTGCAGAAGAAGTTTGAAGATTATAAAGGTTCGTTGGAAACTTTGGATAAAGTTTTGGCAATTGAACCTAATGCAGTTTATTCAAGAGCTTTGAAAAAACTGATTTTACAGAAGTATTTAAAATAAATAATGTTGTCACCCTGAAATTTTTTCAGGGTTTAAATTAATATAAGATTCTGAAACAAGTTCAGAATGATAATGCTTATAATGTAGCTGTTGAAACATTGGATAAAGTTTTGACAATTGAGCCGAATGCTGTGTATTCAAGGGCTTTGAAAAAGCTGATTTTACAGAAGTATTTAAAATAAATAATGTTGTCACCCTGAAATTTTTTCAGGGTCTGAATTAATATAAGATTCTGAAACAAGTTCAGAATGACAATGCTTATAATGTAGCTGTTGAAACATTGGATAAAGTTTTGACAATTGAGCCTAATGCAGTTTATTCAAGAGCTTTGAAAAAACTAATTTTACAGAAGTATTTAAAATAAACAATATTGTCACCCTGAAATTTTTTCAGGGTCTAAATTAATATAAAATTCTGAAACAAGTTCAGAATGACAATTATTTGTTTATTATTTAATAAGTTTAAACTTATATTTTAAATTATTTATTTTTTCGTATGAATATTCAATTTTTTCTTGAAGCTCTTTATCTTGCAATGCTTTTTGAGCTATTGTTTCTATTATTTCTATTGTTTCAGGTGTGGAATTTCTGTAGATAAACATATTCAAACCTGCACGAATTCCCATTTCACAGGCATTTACATATCCAAATTGTGTCGCACCCTTCATTATCATATCATCAGAAATAGTAACACCTTTAAAGCCTAATTTATTTCTTAAATAAGAGATTGCGTTTTTGCTCAAAGATGTTGGAATAATATCTTTTTCAAAGCATGTGCAGTGAAGATGTGCAACCATTATCATTTCTATTGTTTTTGCGCAGGCTGCAAAAGGTTTTATATGAGTTTTTTCCATTTCTTCTAGTGGCAGGTTAATTTCAGGAAGTGTCAAATGGCTGTCAGCATTAGCATCCCCGTGCCCCGGAAAATGTTTTGCACAAGGTATAATTCCGTTTCCTCTATATGTTTGTGAAACTATTTTTTCTCCTTTTATAACTTCATCAGGATTGTTTGAAAAAGCTCGTTCGCCTATAATCGGGTTATTCGGATTTGTGTTGACATCAATACAAGGCGCAAAATTTAAGTTAAGTCCATAACTTTTTAATTCTTGTGCAATTTCTTTTGTTTGATTGCGTAAAAAATCTTCTCCTTTTTCATAAGCGTATTTTGCAGAGAGGTATTTTTTCCCATTATGAATATTTTCAGTACGTTCAACTCGGCCGCCTTCTTGATCTATTGACAAAAAAGGCGGGATTAGAACTTTTGATTTAATATCTGAAACCAAGTTTTTGAATTGGTCTTTTGATTGAATATCTTTTGTAAAAAATATTATTCCGCCAAGTCCTTTTTCAAGAGCTTTTATATATCCATCTCCTTCTGTGCCGAGAATGAACATTTGATAAAGTTTTGTTTTTAAGTCAACCATTTATATAACCTTTGTGACAAGTGGCAATAATTCTTTTAATCTACCTGTGTCATTAACTTCATAGATTTTGTCAAAAATTTCATCAAGTTCTTGTTCGTTTGGTTTTTTAAATCCTTTTGGAATTACTATGTCATCTGTAGTTTTTGCATTAACAAAACCTTTGTTTTCTTTTAAAAATTCTTTGTATGCATCAAGTATTGTCAGATATTGCGGATCGTAGGTAAAATCTTGTCCCATATAGTATTTTACATCTTTTTTCAATTTATCAAGATAATCACGAACGAAATCAACTTCTGATAAAATTTCTTCTTCATTATATTCTCCGCCATAGCAAATATTGTTTAAAAGCGGTGTGTTTTTAAGAGTAGTGATATAAACTGCCCAAAGAATTGATCCGGCATAAAAACTCATATATGTTTCCAAAAGTGATAAGATTTTTGGATAAAACATTTTAAATTGCTGTTTTTTTTGATTAAAACTTTTTATATTATTTAATGTCGTATAAGCATATTCAATGTTTGGAACAATTGCGCTCATATATTTTATAAATCCGGGGTCAAATTGTACTCCATCTTCCAATTCTACTCTTTTATCCATATTTTATTTTCCTTTCTTTTATTTTTATTCAATTTCAAATTTTATTTTTTTCTTATTGTTTTCTAAAACTTTTTGTTGAAATTCTTTGTCATATTGTAATTTATATCCGTTAGAAAAAGCTTTTACAACTGCTTTTGAAAAAGTTTTTCTTGCGCTCCAATATGATGTGTGAGCAAACAGTACTGACCTTTTTGACCATACGCTTGAATTATCATAGATAAACCCTTTGGGGTTATCAATTTTGATATTTGCAAGTTGTTCCATTTCAGCAATTGTTAAATTTCTAGTTGACGGAAAGCCAAGAGGATCTTCTCTATAATTTACTGTTAAGAAAAACAAGCCTTGTTCCATTATGTATTTTAGCATAAGTTTGTTGTAATAATTAAGTTCATATTCAGGATTTGCAAGGTCTGAGTAAAATAATACAAGCGGACTTGCAAAATTTACAACTCCTTTTAATGTGTCTTCAGGAGCACAATAGGTTTTTGTGGCTTCTTTTAGCGCGTAATAATTTTCTTCTGTTATATTTTGTGCCGGTTTAAAAAGTAAATTCCCGTTTTCTGACACCACTCCTATTTTTGCTTTTGATAATGCTGATATACAGGTGTTTTCAATTGGGTCTTCTTGAATAAGTTTTTTTATATCGTCACTAAAATCTAATGTTGTTGAAAGATTTGCAAGGTCTATGTATGGGAGTTTGTTAAACATATATTCATAGGTGACAAAACTTCCTGCTGAATATCCGTAAAGAACAACTTTATTTCCCTTTTCGTTTTCAGCTTTAATTGTTTCATTCAAATCATCAAGAATTGGAAGCATATTATGCTGTTTTTGAACCCAGATTGCATCGTGCAGATATGCTGCAAGCATTGATCTGACTTTGTAAGCTAAAGTTGGGCTGAATGCTTTTGACAAATCTAATTGCTGTTGTACAAATTGTAAATCGTGTTTGCTTTTATCGCCCCAGAAAAATATAACAGGTTCTTCATTAATTTTGTATTGTGGTTTGTTTAAAAAGACTTCTTTAATCTCTTTATTCGTCTCAAACTTTTTTTTCAGTACAGGATGAAGTTTTTTTACTCCGTCAATATACCAGTTTGTCATTTTCTCATCATTGTTGTTTGAACCGTTTATATATACAAAACTAACTCCTGTTTGTGCAAAGGTTATATTTTGAAGCAATAATAAACCAATAATAATCCCAAAAATCTTTCTCATAGAAATATTTTACCATAAATTTTTTTATTTATGATATATTAAAGCTAAGCAAGGAGTGTATTTATGAAAAAATTTTTATTGATTTCTGTATTTTTATTAATCGTTTTTGGAGTTTTTACTTTTGTTTATCAATCTACTTCCAATAATATGTTTTTGGCAGGTAGAGGATGTTGCTCAAGACATGGCGGTGTTTGCGGATGTTCCGGAGGCAGGGCAAAATGTTGTGATGGAACTTTGAGTCCTACTTGTCAGTGTTTTATGGATGAGAAAAAAGGGTTTGCTTTATAACAAATTTAATATAAAAAACTAGCTCATTTATTAAAATGAGCTAGTTTTTATTTGGACTTTATAAAATAGATTATCTGTTAATCGTTATTTGTAACTTTATAAACTCCTGCGGCACAAGCACCTGCTATGAAGTTTGTTAATACAGTAATTGCAATAAGTTTTGTTTGAGTTATACCCATTGTAAAAATACCTAATGCGACGGCAGGGTTGAATGTTCCATAACAAGTTCCTGATGTGGCAATTAATCCGACAAGGACTGTAGAACCTATTGCAAGTCCGTAATATGAATTTCCTTTTGTATCATCAGATGTTGCAGTGTTTAAAACAACATAACAAAGTGCAAAAGTGAATAAGAATTCGCAAATTACCATAGGTATTATGCTGTATGAAGTTTCATTTGCATAAGGCGGAACAGCTACTAAATAAGCTACAAGCAATGCTGCAAGTGCGCCTGCAAGGAATTGCGAAATAATATATGGGATAAAATCTCCCCATTTTAAAGCTCCACGAATTGCGGCAGCGAAAGAAACTGCAGGGTTGTAATGCCCGCCAGATATATGGCCTCCTGCATATACCATCACCATTAGAATAAACCCAATAGCCATTGGTGGGAAGCTTTGCCCTGAATTAGGAAACAGTGAACATCCAATTGTTAATACAAGAAAGAATGTTCCAATAAATTCTACAAAACATTTTTTTAATAGTTCTTTCATATAACTCTCCTTATTTCGAGTGAAATTTTAACATATTTATTAAATTTGTGCAATCGACCGTTTATGTTATAATTTTCTTATGTTTTATTTTGATGAAATTAACGGGAAAAAGATTTTAAAAAGTTCTGTATTATCAGGTTTAAGCCATTTTTTTACGACAAGAGAAACTGTTATAAAAACTAAAGAGCCTGATTTTGAAGAAATTGTTGAAAAAAATAAGAAAGATGTTTGTGAATATTTAGGGATTGATGAGAGAAATTTAATTCATCCTTCTCAAACTCATACGTCAAATGTCGATATTGCAAGGGTTGGTGTGTCTTCTTATCCTGATACGGATGGTTTGATTTTGAACAATAAAGAGCAAGCTGTATTTTTAAATTTTGCAGATTGTACGCCTGTAATTATTTATGATCCTGTTCAAAGAATTGCTGCTGTATCTCATGCAGGTTGGCGTGGAACTGCAGGACAAATCGCAGCAAAAACTGTGCAAAAAATGAGGGATAAATTTTATTCTGATCCGGCTGATTTAAAAGCTGCAATTGGCCCTGCTATTTCTTTTTGCTGCTATAATGTTGGTGAAGATGTTTATAGGCAACTTATGGTATCTGTAAGAAACTGTGAAAATCTCTCTGAAATCCGCCAAGGAAACATATTTGTGGATTTGAAGGGCATAAATAAAAGACAGTTAATTGAGGCAGGTTTAAAAATCGAAAATATAGATGTTTGCCCTTTCTGTACGGTTTGTAACAATGATCTTTTCTTTTCATATAGGAAAGAAAATGCTACAACAAACAGGCACAGTGCAGTTGTAAAATTATAAGATATAGTAATTTAATTTTTATAATTAAATTAAATATTTATTCAATTTGTAAGAGTTTGTAAAAATTTAATACATATCTGATTGGTTAATGGCAAAAATTTATTTTTAGTTGTTTTTATTATTAATATAGGTGTGTGTTATGAAAAAAATGTGTTTATTAATTTTAATTTTATCTATTACGCAATTGTGTGCATCTTGCGAAACTTTGAATTATAGAATAAAGCAAAGCGGATCATCAATGGTGATTGTCCCTTATTATTCTTCTCCAATACTTGTTCCGGAAGGGCCACAAACTTTGGAAAAATCTCCGGGGAAAATTCCATTTTATGAATCAAAAAAATTGCCAAAATGCAAAAATAAATCAAGAAATGTATAAGGTTTATTATTAATAACCCATAAACATATTTTGCATTCCGCCTTGTATGCCTTGCATCATCATCATACTGTTTGAGCTATCCATATATTGAGGGAATTGGCTGTATGTCATAGGTGTTTGACGATTATTTGACGGTGTAATATCGCCCATTTCTCTAACGGATTTTGGGCCCATAATATCATCTACAGCTTGCCCTTCAACTATTTCTGATGCGGCAAGTGGCTTTTTTAAATGCGGGTATGCAGGATATGATGTATGAAATGCTCCTGAAAAAGTTGAATGTGGTGTCATATTAATTTCTTCTGCAAAAGCAGGTGAAATAACCAGCATTAGCAAACAAGCAAAAACTATTTTTCTTAACATACACATCCCTCCATAAATTCTGTCATTATTATATAACAAAAATTTATTATAAACAACTTTGCAAGCTATTGAGATTTTTGGTATAATATTTGCGGAAATAGATTGCGGGAAAGAGAGTTATGGATTTAACCGTTGAGATTAAAGAATCAAAAATATACCTCAGTTGGATAGATATAAAAGCTGATTATTATAAACTTTTTATGAAAAAAGATGATTTGTTTTATGAATGCGCAACTGTGTGTGGACAAAATTCTTTAAGATTATCTCTTTTGCCCTATGGCAATCACGAATGTTTTCTTCAGGCTTTTAAAGACGGAAGGCTTATTGCTGAAACAGATCGCCATCAGTTTCTTTTTGATGAAGTTGATGTTGAGGTTATTCATGAATCGGACAAAGAAGTAAAATTTGTTTACAGCAAATATGATAAGGCAGACGGGTACAGATTATATAAAGATGAGCGCGGAGTCGGTTTTAATGGATGCAAGAATTCTGATACTGATTTTATAAAAATTGAAAAAGGCGAAGAAAAAGAATATAAAATAAAACCTTTTCTCAAAAAAGATGAAAAACGAGAATTTATTGCATCATCTCCGGTTGTAAATATTGACTCAAACAGATTTTTATCGCTTTCTGTTTATAAATCTTTTAATTATAATTTATTTCTTTCTTGGAATTTTGAAGGAATTGCAGATGGATTTTTGGTTTATACCGAGAATTCTAAAACTCCTATTTTTGAAACTACGGATGGTAAATGCCATTATTTATCTTTGTTTGATTATAAAGGAAGCACGCATTTTATCGTAAAGGCTTTTATTAATACAATTAACGGCAGAATGATAATTGCCGAATCTAAAAAAGTATCTTTGAGTATTAGACGATATAAAAAACCTTTAGTTTCGTTGATTATTCCTGCATATAATGCTCAGGATTATATTGTAAGAAGTATAGATAGTGCTCTAGCATCTGATTTTAATGATTTGGAGATCATAATTGTTAATGATGGCAGTACTGATGAAACACAAAAAATTATTGATTGGTATGATAAAAATTATCCTAATGTTGTTTCAATTGTAAAAGAAAACGGTGGTGTTGCAGATGCAAGAAATGCCGGAATAAAGGCTGCTAAGGGTAAATATATTGCATTTATGGATAATGATGACCTTATCCGTCCTGATATGATAAGCAAACTCTATAATTCAGCAGAAAAGAATAATTGTGATATCGCCATAGCGCCGCTTTACAGAATAACTGATAACGGTTATACGATACATTGTGATCTTCCTTTTGCAGAAGATGTTTCAATTGATATAGACAAATATTTAGATATTATGTATACTCCGGGATATTACAATTGCGCAATATGGAACAAACTTTATAAATCGTCTCTTGTAAAAGAACATCCGCTTGGAAAATTAAAATATGAAGATGTATCTTGGACTCCTTGTATTTTATCTTATGCAGAAACAATATGTTTCTTAAAGACTCCGCTTTATGAATGGGATAGAAAAACAAGGCCTGAAACATTTGGAGATGTTTTGGCAAAACAGAGTGAAGAAGATTTATTTGAACATCGAAAACAGGCAATGTTATTCTTCATAAAAAATGGGAATCCTGATAAAAAAGATGCATTGAAAACAATTGCTAAAAGACGTCTTAAGCGTTATGCAAAAAATTCTTCAAATGCGGGATATAAAGATTTAATAGATAAAATAGATTCAGGTAAGTATTAATGAATTTTGAAAATTACCTTATATATCTTGCATACTTGAATAAAAAATTGAGTGGATTTTTTGAAAATCAATATCCATATATATGTTGTAAAAAAGGCTGTGCAAAATGCTGTAAAAATGGTGAGTACCCTTTTTCACAACCTGAATTTGATCTTTTAATGGTTGGTTTTTTAAAATTGCCTGAAGAATTGCAAGAGAAAGTTCTTGCTAAAATTAAATGTATTAAAGAAGAAAAGCAAAAACAAAATAATGAAAAATTTATTTATGAATGTCCTTTTCTTTTTGACAATGAATGTTGTGTGTATGAATATCGTGGCATAATATGTCGTAGTTTTGGCCTGATTGCAATAAATAATCAAGGAGATTCAAAAGCTCCGTTTTGTGCTTTTGAGGGTTTGAATTATGCGAATGTGTTGGATGTTGATACTAAAGTTATATCTTTAGAAAAATATGAAAAATTGGGAGATATCCCTCAACCTTTGGCATTCAATGTCAGATATGATTTTTTGACAAGTAAGTCTATTGCTGAAAATTTTAAAATAGATTTCGGTGATAAAAAGCCTTTGATTGATTGGTTTAAGTGATTTTTTTAAGTTTATTAAGCTCGAATATATAATGTTATATATATTTTATTTTTATGTTAAAATAAAATCGGAATAAGAATTTTTGAGTAAGGTGATATAATAATGATGGGGATAAAAAATAATTTTAAACCTTTGGATTCTAAAGTTTTTGTAACTCAACCGCTTCTTCCGTCTTTGGATAGTGTTGAGGCTCAGTTGACGGAAATTTGGGAGTCCAAATGGATTACAAATATGGGTAAAAAGCATAATGAACTTGCAGAAAAGTTAAAAGATGTGCTTAAAGTTAAAAATGTTTCTCTTTTTAATAACGGGACAATAGCTTTATTAACTGCTCTAAAAGCTTTGGATTTGCCTTATGGAAGTGAAGTTATCACAACTCCGTTTACGTTTGCTGCAACTCCGCATTGTATTTCTTGGAATGGCTTAAAGCCTGTATTTTGCGATATTGAACCTAAAACTATGACAATAGATGCGGATAAAATAGAAGCTTTAATTACTCCAAATACATCCGCAATAGTTGCTGTTCACGTATATGGTTTCCCTTGTGATGTATATAAGATTGAAAAAATTGCTAAAAAATATAATTTGAAAGTTATATATGACGGAGCTCATGTATTTTCAACTGAAATTGATGGTAAGGGAATTGGAGAATTTGGAGATATTACAATGTTTTCTTTCCACGCTACTAAGTTGTTTAATACTATTGAGGGTGGATGTTTAACATATAATGACGATAAATTGTTCAAAAAAATATATAACTTAAGAAATTTTGGTATACAGTCTGAAGAACTTGTTGAAGATATCGGAATAAACGGCAAAATGAACGAAGTACAGGCTGCTGTTGGTTTGTTAAATCTTAATTTATATAAAGAAGAACAAAGAAAAAGAGCTCTGGTAAAAGATTATTATGATAAAAATATTTCAGGTATAAAGGGAATTTATGTACCTCAAATGCCTGATAATACAACTAATTCATATCAGTATTACCCTATTGTAATTAACGATGATTATCCGCTTTCAAGGAATGAGTTGTATGACAAATTTAAAACATATAATGTAATGACAAGAAAATATTTTTATCCTTTATGCTCAGATTATGAATGTTATAAGGATTTGGAATCATCTGCGAAAGAAAATTTGCCTGTTGCAAACGAGATGAAAAATAAAGTATTATGCTTGCCTTATTATGGAAGTTTAAATCAGGATGTACTTTCTCTAGTTTGCGGGGTATTGAATGAGCCTGTTTAAAGATTTTTGTCAGAATATATTTTCGATAAAAAATAAAGCAGGTCACAAAGTTATAGCTATTATTGGAATTAAATTTAAATTCAAAAACGATAAAAAATTAAGAAGAGAAACTGCTTTAGCCAAGAAAATTCAGAATAATTATGACATGAGTCTGCTCAAAAAAGCAGATAAGGTAATATTGTTTTTTGTGCCGTATAATACTCAAATATCTGGCGGAGTCATGTCAATTTTTTCAATTTGCGAAACTAGTAGAGAGCTTAACCCTGATTGGAATTGTTTTATCTCAACTTATCCAGGCAAATATACTTATGCAAAAAATGATGAGTTTGAAAATGACGAAAAAATTTATCGTTGGGAACAAATAAAAAAATATGGCAAAAATATAAGACAAATGATTTTGCATATTCCTGAATATTATGTAAAATATTTACCTGAATTATTAAAAATAAATGACATAAAGTTTTTTAAATCTATACCGTCTTTGCAAATTAATATAATGAATCAAAATATTGAATTCATGCCAAATCCGCAAGAATTGAATTGGTTAAAAGAACTGACGCCAAATATTACTCAAACTATAGCCCACAATGCATACGCCACACAATCAGTGTGTAACAAATGGGGAATACCTACTCATTTGTTGTCTTGTAAATTAAATATAAGAGCTGATAAATATTATTATGAAAATAAAGAAAAAATGATTTTGTATTCTAATGATGAAAATATTTATAAGCAAGATGTATTAAATCAGTTACAGCAAAGGCTTCCTGATTTTAATTTTCAGGAAATTAACGGATTAACTTTTGAAGAATTTCAAGATTTAATTGCTAAATCTTTTATAACAATCACTTTTGGAGAAGGGTTTGATGGATATTTTCTAATTCCTTCAAAGCTTCAAAGCCTTGGAATGGCTGTTTATAATGAAAAATTTTTTCCTGATAAATCGTGGTTAGACTTGTATAATGTTTTTAAAGATTATGATGAGCTGCTAAACAGTGCAGCAGATAGAATTAGTTATTTGTGGCAAAACAAAGATGAGTATAAAAAATTGTCAGAAATAAATCGTAAAAAGCATGATGATTTATATAACCCTAACGATTTTAAAAATAATTTAAA